>JAYUDQ010000001.1:0-2869 GCA_043739745.1 Acidimicrobiia bacterium
CGCAGGTACGACATCGTCCAGCGCGTGGTGAACACCGGCGGCGTAGGCGTGCCGCTGCGATGGAGCACGAACTCACGCTTCGCAAGCCCACTTATGGTCGCGGCGAGCGCTCCGATGTCGGTGGTGCCTGCCGCACTCTTCATCCCGTCGAGCAGGCGGTCGCGGTCACGCTCGGTCTGCAACCGGCCGATCATCCACGTCGTCGCGTTCGACAGCGCCTTGTAGTCGACGTCGACCGGGTTCTGCGTGGCCAGCACCATGCCGACGCCGAAGGCACGGCCCTGCTTCAGCAGCGTGAGGATGGGCTTCTTCGACGGCGGCTCGGCCGTCGGGGGTACGAAGCCGAACACCTCGTCGAAGTAGACGAGCGCCCGAAGCTGGGAGGTCCCGGGCTGCTGGCGCATCCAGGTGACGAGCTTGCCGAGCAGCATGGCGACGGCGAACTGGCGCTCCTCGTCGCCGAGGTGGGCGATGGACACGATGGCGGCACGTGGGCGGCCGTTCGCGTCGTGCAACATCGACGCGATGTCGAGCGGGAGGCCGTTGCCCCACGCCGCGAACGACGGCGACGCGAGCAGGCCGTTGAGCTTCATCGCCAACTGCATGCGGTCGTTCGGCGGGTAGAACGTGTCGAGATCGAGTACGCCGAGCTTGCGGATCGGCGGGTTCTGCACCTGCGCGACGAGCGTGCCGAGGTCGAGGTCCTGACCGGCCGCCCAGGACCGGTCGATCAGGTTCGTCATGAGGATGTTCTCGCGGCCGGAAAGGGCGTCGCTCTCGATGCCCATCAGCCCGAGCAGTCCGGACACGACGGCGTCGACCTCGTCGGCACGGCCCTCACTGTCGTCGGCCGCGACCTTGGGGGCCTTCAGCGAACCGGTGAGGCTGAGCTGCACGCCGGCGCTCGATCCGGGCGTGTAGACGGTGAACGCAGCCGAGTCCTTGAGGGCCTTGATGCGGGTGCCGTCGATGCCCCATCCGGCGAGGCCGTCCTTCCACTGCTGGGCCGTCTGGGTTGCGTCCGCCCCTTCCACCCAGGGAGCGAAGTCCTCTGCGCGCATATCAGGGAACATGAGCAGGAGGTTGCCGAGGTCGCCCTTCGGGTCGATGATCAGGGTCGGGATGCCGGCGGTCAGGGCCTCTTCGATGAGGTCGATCCCAAGGCCGGTCTTGCCAGAGCCGGTCTGGCCGACGATGACGCCGTGCGTGGTGAAGCTCGCCGGGTCGAGCGCGATGCGCGTGCCCGATCGTTTGTGGTCGGACGGATTGACGGTTTCCCCGAGGAACAGCTCAGCCATGGGCGGTCACTGTACGCGCACCGGCCCGGCGACGGGGCGGGGTGCCCCTGTCGGACCGACGTCACCCGAGGCGGTTGGGTCGGCGGCGCACGCCGACGAGCGCTGCCGGTGCCTCGATCGCCAGCGCGTTCGCCTGCTCGAGCACCTTCAAGAGCAGACCGAGAAGCTGCTTGCGTTCGCGCTCGGTGAGCACCGACAGGATCGCGGCCTCGGCGGCGTGCAAGCCGGGGATGAAGCGGTCGGCGGTGGCACGGCCGTCCTTCGTGATCTCGATCAGCAGGCTGCGCCGGTCCTCGGGGTTCGGCGTGCGTCTTATCCAGCCCCGCCGCTCAAGCGTGTCCAGGATGGCCGTCATGCTGGCCGAAGAGACCAGCTGTCGCTCCCCGATCTGCGACGGCGTCAGCGCCTCGCCGGCCCCGTCGAGGATGGCGAGGGCCTGAGCGACGGGCTGGCTCACGCCCAGCGTGGCAGCGATCTGGCGCTCGTGGTGCGCTCCGAGCAGATCGCCGACGACGAGCAGGCTGGCAAAGGCCTCGGTGCTCAAGGCGTTCGCGTCGGGGTACTCGTCGTCGAAGTCCGGGTCGACCCGAACGAGGTGACGCGGCATCGGGACGTCGGCCTTGCGCGCCGCTCTGGCGGCTGCGCCTCCGTCGGTCCCGACCCTCGCCATGGTGCGCTCTCCGGTCTTCAGGCGCTCTGGAAGATCTCGATGCGCGGCGCGCTCGTAACGCCGCCCCGCTCCATCGCGATCTTCAGTTCGGGATCGCCGGCGAAGGCCTCGGCCTGCGCAACGGTCGGGAAGTCATGGGTGGCGAGCACGTCGTTGGGATCTCCGGGGGCCTGGAAGACGGACTGGCCGGTGCAGCCGTGCGAGGCTCGCAGGCCATCGACGGAGTCGTAGATGCTGCGCCATGCGGCGTAGTCGGCGACGTTATGGCGAACGATCAAGGTGGCGGACATTGGAACCCCCAGGTTCTTTGGAGGCAGTGTGCCTCACTGAGTAGCAATCCTATGAGTAGTTTGTCTCGGAGTCAAGTAGTTCGGTGTCGAGATAGTTTAGCACGAGACGTATGGCGAAGTTCGGGACACGCCTTCGACCCATCAGCCGAGGAAGCGCAGGATGCGGGTAGCGGCGGCCGCGCCAACCTCGACCGGCACCATGTGACCGGCTTCCTCGAACACCTCGGCTTCGGCATGCGGAAGATGCGACTGCCACCGGGCCACATACGGCTCCACTGGCGTGAGCTGATCGGCCGCGCCCCAGAGCAGCAGCGTCGGCGTGGTCAGCCGGTAGAGGCGCTTCGAGAGACGGCGGTTCGGGATCGGGAACAGGATCTTCCCGGCCGTGCCCAGTCGGCGGGAATTGTTCACCTGGAACGTCTCGATCGCCTTCGGATCCTCGAAGTCCAGCCCGCCCGTCAGCAACGCTGTACCGACTGCAGCGTCGGCGAACAGCTTCTCCGGGAACTCGAACGGCAGCATCGAGAAGATGTCGGGGATCGGCCTCTCGTCGACCCAGATGCCAAGCGCGCTTATCAAAACGACATGCGATACTGAAGACGGCGCAATGG
>JAYUDQ010000002.1:0-2864 GCA_043739745.1 Acidimicrobiia bacterium
GCCGACCGATCGCACCGCGCCGACCAGAGGAACGGCGATGAGTGCTCCCGGCACGCCGGCCGTCGAACCACCGATGAGGGCCGCCATCATCGTCGCGACGGGCGAGAGTTGGACCGCCTTGCCGACGATCGTCGGCTGGATGATGTGGTTCTCGATCTGCTGATAGGTGAGGAAATAGATGAGGCACACCGCGCCGACGGTCGAGCTCTGGGTGAGTCCCAACGACACGAAGACGACCCCGCCGAGGAGCCCGCCAATCTGCGGGATCACGTTGGTTATGGCGATCCATGCTGCGGCCAGAGGAGCAAGCGGCACGCCGAGCGCGAGACCGGTGACGAGCGACGCTGCGCCGGCGAGGCCGGCGACCAGGAGCGAACCGGCGAAGTACCGCCCGACCGTCCCGGCCACGATTCGGGCGGACTGGTCGAGTCGCATCCGCGTGCGCGGCGCGAACACGTCACGGGCCCGACGGAGCAGCCGCGCCCCATCGACGAGCATCCCGATCGTGAACATGGCGATCACGGTGGTGGCAAGTGCGGCGTCGGCCGCGCCCTGAAGCGCGCGCTTCACCTTTCCGCTGTCGCGTCCGAGCGAATTGGGGATGTCGGAAAGCCACCGTTCAACCGCCTTTGGGGCGTCGTGGTCCCGGAGATACCCGCCAACACCCGGAAGGTTCCCGAGGCGCTGGGTCATCTGCGGCAGCTCACGACCGAACGCCGCGGCCCGCTTGCTCGCCATCGGGCCGACGATGACAGTGAGCAGGACCAAGACGCTGACCGCCCCGACGCTCACGATTGCAGTCGCGACGCGTTGACGGCCGCCGACACGGTCGGCGATCGGCTCGACTATCCGTTGGAGCGCGAGTGCGAGGACCGCGGCGATCACGAACCAGGTCAGGGTCCGCCGGGTCCCGCGCACCACAGCCAACAGTCCAAGGCTGACGAGTACGCCGACGGCGACGACGGCGGCCTGGCGCGCCACGTCGGCCCACGACCACTTCAGTGTGGCAATTCGGGACCCACCGAACCCGTCGTCGGGCGTCCGCCTGACGTCGACCGTATCGCTGGTCGTGTCGGCGGCGCGGGTCGCGTCGCCCGTCACGGGGTCGGCGTCGGTGTCGGCAACGGCTTCGGCCATGTACGCGCGGCGCTGGGCCACGGCGGAGAGAACCGATGCCCCGAACCCGGCCACGGCCAGTCCGCAGAGGGCAGTGCCGAGCCCGCCGAACTCGAACGCGGCGAAGGCCACCGCTGCGCTGATGAACGGTCCCAGGTCGACGATGCCTCGACGGACGGAGCGCCGGTGCGCGACAGCGTCGATGAGGATGATGAGGAGCAGGCCGGTCACGGTCAAGGTCATCTTCGACCCACTGGTCACGGCGATGACGAAGGGCATGACCGGGACGAGCACCACGATCGGTCCGATGCCCGGAAGCAGGGTGGCGATCCCGAACACCACCCCTAACAGCGTTGGCGCCGGAACATCTGACCACCACAGGAGTGCGCCGACCGCAATGGCCACGGCGATCCCTTTCGTCACCATGGCGAGCAGCAGCGTTGATGCCCGCTCGTGGCCTCGCTCGAGCACCTCCATCACGGCATGGCGTCCCCATCCGTGGGAAGGCCGTTCGGGTACGAGGCTGACCATGCCCTGCACGATCCGTCGGCCGTTCGCGCAAAGGAAGACGGTGAGGACGAGGCCACCGAGGAACGCAACACCACGCGAGCTCGCCAGCCGTGCCGTGTCGGCCCCGGAGCGCCCCGCGATGCGTTTCGGGAGGGCGGTGAGCAGTGCGTTGACCTTGGCCGAAAGCCCGAAGTCCTTTGCTGCGTCGCCGAATCGGTCAGACCGTTCGAGCGATCGGGCCGCCGCGCCACCGGTCTTCTGCAAACGCCCGAGCTCTCCGCGGAGCTCTGTAAACACCTGGAACGTGCTCGTACCGACCGCGCCGAGCACAGTCAGCACCGTGATCGTCCGGGCGACCGGTACCGGCACACGGCGCATCCACCAGCGAACCATGGCGGAGACGAACATTGCGGCGACAGCCGCAGCGACGAACCAGCCGATCACTCGCACCGACCGCTGGACGATGTTGGCGACCCCGAGGGCAACTCCGCCGCCGACGACCACGGCCGTCATGACGGCCGGGGTGAGGGTCAGCGGGGCACGGGGTCGCGGCGCGGGCGGACCATCGGGAAGTGCGCTGTCGGGGAACGTGCTGCGGGGAGCCATCGCGTCAGCTCAGCCGGTCGGTTGCCCGTCGGGACCGTGGACTGAGACGGCGTTGTCGTTCGCCTCACGCAGCACGTGCCCGAGCTGTTCCATCGCCTGGCGGAGCAGCCGTGACACGTGCATCTGGCTCACGCCCACGATCTCGGCGATCTCCGACTGCGAGCGCTGGTCGTAGAACCGCAACTCGACGATCTTGCGGGTCCGTTCGGACAGCAACGGCAGTAGCGCCTCGACGGTGCGCCGGGATTCGACCTTCTCCATGTCGGCTTCGGCGGTGGCGGATGCGAACTCACGCGAATCGCCCGACCGACGGTCCGAGCCGCCCGTGGAGCCGGTGTCGAGTGACGATGCCCGGAACGCCGCCCCAGCCTCCATCGCTTCGAGGACCTGGTCACGGCTGAGCCCGACACGAACGGCCACCTCATCGATCGTCGGCGATCGTCCAAGCTCCTGGTGGAGCTCGGCGACCGACGGTGCGAGGCGTTGCGAGAGCTCCTGCAGTCCGCGCGGCATCCGGACGCTCCACACCGTACGGAAATGACGGCGGAGCTCGCCCAGGACGGTCGGGGTGGCGAAGCTGATGAACGCCACACCGCGCTCCGGGTCGAAGCCCTCGACGGCCTTCAGCAGTC
>JAYUDQ010000003.1:0-2858 GCA_043739745.1 Acidimicrobiia bacterium
GCGCATCAGCCGTCGGCTTCGCGGGCGCCGCCCGCCCGCGAACTTTGCACGCATTTGCCCCTCCGACGCGAAATCCCAGCGCACCCACCGAACCCGACAAGCCCCACGTCACTCCAACGCAGCCGCACCCAAAGGGATCAGTAGTCTGCGCGCTGACGATTCACCGCGCTGAACACGGCCTTGTAGCTCGCGTTGAGGATGCTCGGGTCTTGGCCGACGCCCCACAGCACACCGTCGGGGCCGGTCGTCTCGACGTAGCAGACCGCGGTCGCGTCGGCCCCCGCCGAGGCCGCGTGCTCGTGGTAGTCGACGACATCGATCATCACGCCGAGATCGTTTCGAACCGCATGAACGAGCGCGGCGATCGGGCCGTTGCCCTCGCCCATGATCGTGCGGTGCTCACCGTCCACGATGATCTGTGCACTTACCTTGGCGCGATCGCCGTGCTCGCCGTTCGAGGTCGCCGTCTCATGGCTGATCAGCTCGATGGTCGGCTTGGCCGGTAGGTACACCTCCTGGAACTTGTCCCACATGGCTCCCGGAGTGATCTCGGTGCCCGAGTCCTCGGTGATGTGCTGGATCATCTTCGAGAACTCGACCTGCAGACGGCGGGGCATGACGAAGCCGTGCTCGGCCTCCATGATGTAGGCCACGCCGCCCTTCCCCGACTGGCTGTTGACGCGGATGACGGCCTCGTAGCTGCGCCCGACATGGGCCGGATCGATGGGCAGGTACGGCACGCCCCACTCCGGATAGTCCGTCGGGTGCGGCAGCGCCGCGAAGCCCTTCTTGATGGCGTCCTGGTGCGAGCCCGAGAACGACGTATAGACGAGGTCGCCGACGTACGGATGCCGCGGGTGCACCGGTAGGCGGTTGCAGTACTCGGTGACGCGGCGCAGGTTGTCGATGTGCGTGATGTCGAGCTGCGGATCGACGCCCTGCGAGAACAGGTTCATGGCGACATTGATGACGTCGAGGTTGCCCGTCCGCTCGCCGTTGCCGAAGAGGGTGCCTTCCACGCGGTCCGCGCCCGCCATCAGGCCCAGCTCGGCTGCGGCGACACCGCAGCCGCGATCGTTGTGGGGGTGCAGGCTGATCTGCACGCGGTCACGATGCGAGATGCGGCGGTGGAAGGTCTCGATCAGGTCGGCATAAATGTTCGGCGTGGACATCTCGACCGTCGCCGGCAGGTTCAGAATGAGAGGCCACTCGACCGTCGGCTTGATGACATCGATCACCGCGTCACAGACCTCGATGGCGTAGTCGATCTCCGTGCCGGTGAAGCTCTCGGGCGAGTATTCGTAACGGATCGCCTCGCCCTCGGTCATCTCCGCCTGCTTCTTCAGGCAATAGGACGCGGCATCGGTGGCGATCTTGGTGATGCCGGCCTGGTCGAGCCCGAACACGACCCGGCGCTGCAGCGTCGAAGTCGAGTTGTAGAAGTGCACGATCGCCTTCTTCACGCCGACCAGCGCCTCGTACGTGCGGTCGATCAGCTCGTTTCGGCACTGCACGAGCACCTGCACCGTGACGTCTTCGGGAATCAGATCCTTCTCGATCAGCAGGCGGCAGAAGTCGAAGTCGGGCTGGCTCGCGCTCGGGAAGCCGATCTCGATCTCCTTGAAGCCCATGTCGACGAGCGTTTCGAACATCTTCAGCTTGCGGCTCGGATCCATGGGGTCGATGAGCGCCTGGTTGCCGTCGCGGAGGTCGACGGAGCACCACATCGGAGCCTTCGAGATGCGCGCTTCTGGCCACGTGCGGTCAGGAAGGGTAACCACCGGGTAGGGGCGGTACTTGTCGAACGGCATCGTCTTCGGGGTGCTGGCCTTCGGCGGCATGGTGAGCTCCGGTTCGTATGGGTACTAAGGGTTTCGTATGCGGACTTCGTTTCGGACAAACAAAAAACCCCCGGCCTCAAGGGGCGACGGGGGTTTGCGGCGAGCACCGTATGTGGGTGCTCGCCTACATGAGAAGGAGGAGTCCGAAACTGGTCACGAACCGATGGTGACAGGCCGGGGCGGATTGGTCAAGTACGAGGGTGTGGCTCACCCGACCGGATCGACGCCGAGGGAACGCAACTGTACGGCCAACCGCTCGGCCCTCGCCGCCGCCTCGTCGGCCCTCGCCGCCGCCTCGTCGGCTCTCACCGCCGCCGCATCGGCCCTGGCCGCCACTTCCTGGTAGTCGGGAAGCATGTCGCCGCTGGCCGGGTCCACAAAGCGAAAGGATCCTTCGATGAACACCAGTTCGAGGCCGAGCCTCGGGCTCACCGCGCCGACCGCATCGTCAAGGTACGAGGGTGCTCCGTCGCTGCACCGGAAGCCCTCGATCGCATGATCGTCCGGGTCGATGAGGTAGTACTCCTCACAACCTAAGCGCGCGTACAAAGCGTACTTCCGCTGCATCTCTCTGACCGAGTTGTTCGGGGAGAGCACCTCGAACACGACCTGCGGACATACTCCGTCCTCCAGCCACTGCAGGTACGAGCCTCGGTACCCGGCGGGACGACCGAAAGCGACGAGCCCGTCCGGTGCAACCCGAGCGACAGGGTTCCCCTCCTCGAAGTACCACAGCAGATCGCCGGCAACGAACACATCGTCGCGGGTCGAGAACCACCGCCGGAGAGCCGCCACCAGATAGGCAATCGTGTCGAACTGCAGTGTGTTGTCCGACATGGGCAGACCGTCGCTTTCCGGATACACCACGGGCTTCGGGGCGACGGCGACCATGTCCGCGATCCTATTCGGCGAGTAGCGAGCGCCACTCGCCGAAGGCCACGGTCTGCTTGACCGCGGCCGGCGTCATGCGCAGTGTCGTGACGGGAACCAGATCAGCGAGCTCTCGCTGCACTTCGT
>JAYUDQ010000004.1:0-7400 GCA_043739745.1 Acidimicrobiia bacterium
AGGAGTGGCGACGGTGGATCGACGGCGATGGTCGGCGCGCTTAGCGATACCGCAACGATCTGCTCGTGCAACAGCGTCAGCAAGGGCGCCATCTGCTCGGCCATGGCGGCGGGCGGTCTGACCGAGATCGGGCAGGTCAAGAAAGCCACGAAGGCCGGCACGAGCTGCGGCGGCTGCGTGCCCCTACTCACCGAGTTGTTCCGCAGCGAGATGCGCCGCGGCGGTGTCGAGGTGCGCGACGACCTCTGCGAGCACTTCGCCTACAACCGCCAGGACCTCTTCGATATCGTACGTGTACAGAACATCACGTCGTTCGCGCAGCTGATCAACCGCCACGGCAACGGCCTCGGCTGCGAGGTGTGCAAACCCGCAGTGGCGTCGATGCTGGCCTCTACCAACAACGGGTACATCCTCGACGGCGAGCAGGCCGCCCTGCAGGACACCAACGACCACTTCCTCGCCAACATCCAGAAGGACGGCACCTACTCGGTCGTGCCCCGCGTCCCGGGCGGCGAGATCACCGCTGCCCAGCTCATCGCCATCGGCCAGGTGGCTGAGGAGTTCGGGCTCTACGCCAAGATCACCGGCGGCCAGCGCATCGACCTGTTCGGCGCACGCGTCGAGCAGTTGCCCCCGATCTGGGGACGGCTCATCGCCGCGGGGATGGAGTCCGGCCACGCGTACGGCAAGGCACTGCGCACGGTGAAGAGCTGCGTCGGCGACTCGTGGTGCCGCTACGGGGTACAGGACTCGACCACCATGGCCATCAACCTCGAGCTGCGCTACCGGGGGCTGCGGGCCCCGCACAAGCTCAAGTCCGCAGTCTCCGGCTGCACCCGCGAGTGCGCGGAGGCGCAGAGCAAGGACTTCGGGATCATCGCCACCGAGCGGGGCTGGAACCTCTTCGTGGGCGGCAACGGCGGCATCAAGCCGCAACATGCAGTGCTGCTGGCCGAGGACCTCGACGACGAGATGCTCGTGCGCCTCATCGACCGTTACCTGATGTTCTACATCCGCACCGCCGGCCGGCTCGAGCGCACCGCCACATGGCTGAACAAGCTCGATGGCGGCATTGACCATCTCCGGCGCGTGATCATCGACGATGCCCTCGGGCTCTGCGCGGAACTCGAGGCCGAGATGGCTGCGCACGTCGCGTCGTACGAGTGCGAATGGAAAGCGACGCTCGACAACCCGGAGCGGCTCGCCAGGTTCCGTACGTTCGTGAACACCGAGGCACCCGATCCGACGATCGTCCACATCACCGAGCGGGGCCAGATCCGTCCACCCAGGGCGTCGCGTCCGCAGCTCGCCGAGGTGCCGTCATGAGTGCAATCGCGGATCTCACATGGGTCGACGTGTGCAGCGCGAGCGACGTCGGACTTGACCGTGGCGTCTGTGCGCTCGTGGGCGAGCAACCCGTCGCGGTCTTCCGGGCGTCACCCGATGGTGCGCTCTTCGCGCTCTCGAACCTCGATCCGTTCAGCGGCGCTTCGGTGATGTCACGCGGTCTGATCGGCTCCCTCGGCGATGTCCGCAAGGTCGCATCGCCGATGTACAAGCAGTCGTTCGACCTCACGACCGGGGTCTGCCTCGACGACCCGGCCGTCCGTCTCGACACGTTCGCCATCCGCGACATCGGCGGCCGCATCGAGATCGGCATCGCCCTGTGACGTTGCTGGACGAGATCGCGTCTCCGGTGCCCTCCGCCGCGGTTCGGCTGCCCGCGACGCGCTCGGTCGAGCCCTTCGCGTTCGAGGACGTCACGCCGCTCGACCGCTACCTCGCTGCGCAGGCGGACCTGACCGCGGTCGGCCGGTTCGTGCACCGCGAAGCCGCCGACCTCCTTCCGAAGCAGTCCCGCTACTACCGCGACCTGATCCCCCTCGAGCGGCCGCAGCCCGGCCAGCAGTATGGCTTCGAGGTCGACCTCGACACCTGCACCGGCTGCAAGTCGTGTGTCACCGCGTGCCACAGCCTCAACGGACTCGACGACGACGAGTCGTGGCGCTCGGTCGGCCTGCTGCACGGTGCCAGCGAGCCAGACGAAGACTTCGCGCGAGAGCTGGCCGTGGCGAGCGACCTCGCCGGCGCAATGGGCGGCGCGGTCGGCGAGAGCCTCGCCGATGCGATCCGCACCCGCGCCAGCGCCCGCGCAGTCGTTGCGACCCAGCAGACGGTGACCACCGGCTGCCACCACTGCGTCGATCCCGCCTGCCTCAAGGGCTGCCCGGTCGATGCCTACGAGAAGGATCTGATCACCGGTATCGTCAAGCACCTCGACGACCAGTGCATCGGCTGTGGCTACTGCACGCTGACCTGTCCGTACGAGGTCCCCCGCTACAGCGCGAGCCGAGGCATCGTGCGCAAGTGCGACATGTGCAGCGACCGCCTGGCCGTCGGTGAGGCGCCCGCCTGCGTGCAGGCATGTCCGAACGGCGCGATCACCATCGCCATCGTGGTGAAGGCCGACATCGTCGCATCGTCGGCAGACACCTACCTCGTCCCCGGTGCTCCGCGTTCTGCCATCACTGCGCCGACGACGGTGTACCGCTCGACGCGCCCATCGCTTGCCGACATGCAGCCGGCCGACCGATTTCAGCTCCGCCCAGCCGAGGCCCACCCGCCGCTGGCCGTGATGCTCGTCCTCACCCAGCTCTCGGTTGGCGCGTTCCTCACCGACCTCGTGCTGCGCTTCAGCATCGGCCGCCACACCGGCGCAACGAGCGGGCACGACCTCGCCGGCGCGTTACGGCCCGCGAACGCGCTCGTCGCACTCGTGCTCGGTCTCGTTGCACTGGGTGCGAGCATCCTGCACCTCGGCCGTCCACAGCACTTCTACCGGGCCGTGATCGGATTCCGCCACTCGTGGCTGAGCCGCGAGATCGTCGCGTTCGGTGCCTTTGCCACACTCGCCGCGGGCTATGCCCTCGCACTCTGGAAGGCCCCCGCGATCAGCGGCCTCGGCGCGGGCGCGCCGGGCGCACTGGTCGGCGTGATCGGGACCATCGGCGTGGCCTGCTCCGCCAAGATCTACGCCGTCACCGCGCGGACCTGGTGGCGGCTGCACTTCACGGCCGTGAAGTTCGCCGGCACGATGGCCATCTGCGGGCTCGCCACGGTGCTCGTCACCTCGTCGATTGCCGCCCTCGTGATCGGTGGGGACGTTCCTGCGAAGGCGGCGCATGACGTGCTCCACCCGCTGGCGTTGGGACTGGTTGGCGTCACACTGCCGAAGCTGCTGTGGGAACTGGCGTTCCTGACGCACCTCCACGACCGGGGCATCACCGATCTGAAGCGGACTGCGATGCTGCTGGCCGGCCCGCTCCGGGTCACGACGGTCGCCCGGATGATCGCCGGTGCGACCGGCGGAATCATCATCCCGCTCGTGCTGGCCGCGCTCGCCGGTCGTGACGATGCCACCCCGCCGGTCGTCGGATGCGCGGCACTCGCGGCCCTTGCGCTCGCGTTCGTGATCTCCGGCGAGCTGATCGAGCGCTACCAGTTCTTCCGCGCCGTTTCCTCGCCGCGGATGCCGGGCTACCTCGCATGAGCCGCGCCGTCGAGCTCGTGCGCACCGGCCTGTCCCGGCAGCGCACGGGCCCACTCACCCGGGAGCTGGTGCGCACACCCGGCGGCTTCGGCCTCGGCCAGGTGCCCGAGCGCCTTGCCCCGGAGACGACGACGTCGATGGTGTGCGGCTACTGCTCGACCGGGTGCTCGCTCGACGTCCACATCCGCGACGGCAAACCCGTGAACCTCACGCCGACCACCGACTACAGCGTGAACCTCGGCATGGCCTGCCCGAAGGGATGGGAGGCGCTCACCCCGCTGCGCTCCCCCGACCGCGCCACGACCCCGCTGCTGCGGGATGAATCGGGCCGGCTACGGCCGGTCGACTGGGCCACCGCTACGGCCACGCTGACCGAACGCTTCAAGGCCATCCAGGAGCGTCACGGTGCCGAATCCGTGGCGTTCATCTCCACCGGCCAGATCCCGACCGAGGAGATGGCAATGCTCGGCGCGCTTACGAAGTTCGGCATGGGAATGATCCACGGCGACGGCAACACCCGCCAGTGCATGGCCACGTCGGTCGTGGCCTACAAGCAGTCCTTCGGCTTCGACGCGCCGCCGTACACCTACGCCGACTTCGAGGAGTCGGACGTGATCGTGCTCATCGGCTCCAACCTGTGCATCGCCCACCCGATCATGTGGGAGCGGATCTGCCGCAATCCCCACTCCCCCGAGATCATCGTCGTCGACCCCCGCGCCACCGAAACCGCGGTCGCCGCCACCCAGCACTACGCCCTCGCGCCGAAGTCGGACCTCACGCTGCTCTACGGGATCGCCAACCGCCTGATCGCCCATGGATGGGTCGACAGCGAGTTCATACGCACGCATACCTCTGAGTTCCCGGCGTTCGCCGCGCATGTCGCCCCGTTCACGCCGGAGACCGTCAGCGCAACGACCGGCCTCACCGTCGACCAGATCGAGCGCTTTGCGACGACGATCCACGAGGGCAAGCGGGTCTCGTTCTGGTGGACCATGGGTGTGAACCAGAGTCATGAAGGGGTCCGCAGCGCCCAGGCCATCATCGCCCTGGCCCTCATGACCGGCAACATCGGGCGGCCCGGCACCGGCGCCAACTCGATCACCGGGCAGTGCAACGCCATGGGTTCCCGCCTGTTCAGCAACACCACCGGACTGTTCGGAGGCCGGGACTTCACGAACGCAACCCACCGCGGCGAAGTGGCCGACGCACTCGGCATCGATGTGCAGTGCATCCCCAACCGGCCCAGCCTGGCCTACGACCAGATCCTCGAGAAGGTCCTCGGCGGGACCATCAAGGGATTGTGGATCGTGGCCACCAACACCGCGCATTCGTGGATCAACCAAGGGCATCTGCAAGACGTGCTCGACCGCCTCGACTTCCTCGTCGTCCAGGACATGTACACGACAACCGAGACCGCGCAACGGGCCGACCTCCTGCTCCCCGCGGCCGGGTGGGGCGAGAAGGACGGGACGTTCATCAATTCGGAGCGCCGGATCGGTATCGTCAAGCGGATCGCACCGGCTCCGGGTGTTGCGCTGGCTGATTTCTTCATCTTCAAACTCGTCGCCGAGGCCTGGGGATGCGCCCATCTCTTCGAGCAATGGGACACGCCGGAAGATGTCTTCCAATCGCTGAAGGAGCTCTCCCGAGGAACCAGATGCGA
Organism: Acidimicrobiia bacterium; assembly: GCA_043739745.1. Taxonomy (GTDB): domain Bacteria; phylum Actinomycetota; class Acidimicrobiia; order Acidimicrobiales; family JANYDT01; genus JAYUDQ01. Next base: position 5,214 of record JAYUDQ010000004.1, read on the forward strand.
CTTCTCCGGCATCGTCGATTTCGAGATGATCGACGCGATGGGCGGCATTCAGTGGCCGTTCCCCGAGGGCTCCTCGGCCGAGAACTCACCGGCCGAACGACGCCTCTTCGAGGACGGCCGCTTCTTCCATCCGGACGGTCGGGCGAAGTTCATCTTCGAAGCACCGACCCAGGTGCGCGAGGCAACCAGCCCCAATCACCCGTTCGTGCTGCTCACCGGGCGGGGAAGTTCGAGCCAGTGGCACACCGGCACACGCACGTCGAAGTCGCCCATGCTGCGCACTCTTTCGCCGCAGACCCCGTGGGTCGAGATCGCAGTAGCCGATGCCGATTCACTCGGCATCGAACCGAATGACAACGTGATCGTGTCATCATCTCGCGGATCCATGCGAGCCACCGCGTTCGTGACGACGACGATTTCGACCGGACAGCTCTTCATCGCGATGCACTATGCGGAAACCAACCGGCTCACCGATTCGTCCTTTGACCCGTATTCACGCCAACCTTCGTACAAGCACTGCGCGGTCAGCATCCGCCGGGCGACCTCTGCTGACCATTGAGCGTCCCGAGAGAATTCACTTCCGCCATTTCGTTCAGTTCACGGCTTCGTCATCGCGACAGCAATGCCCAGCGACGTCGCCGACATGGCGAGCGTAGCGTCACCGGTCGCGAAAACCAGATCGTGGTCGGCCGCCGTTGTCGCCGCAGCGAGGTGAACGGCGTCGTATCCGCGCAGGCCGTGTGCCTGAGCGATCTCGCCGGCTGCATGCGCAAGCTTGGCTGTCACCTCGATGTGGTCGACCTCCTCGATGATCGAGTCGAGCTCGGCGACCGCAGCGACGAGCTGCGCACGGGTAATGCGTCCCATTCGTTCGGCTCGGGCAAGCGCCGCTCGACCTTCGGGGTACAGGAGCCTGATGCTCATGATGCGCGAGGCCTCGTTCCACACTCGGGTGCAGATGTCCGAAGACGGTTCCTCGATGATCAGGGGAATGACCGACGACGTGTCGAAGTAGGCAATCACTGACGTTGTTCGCCGACGAGGTCGCTGACCGTGCCCATGGCGTTGATGGCGCGACCCGACCGCTGGCGCTTCGGTATCGGGGCCGGTGTAACAAGGCCTTCGGCGATGAGACGATCGAGCGCCCGCGGCCGATCCAGCGGGACCAGCAACGCCACCGCCTTGCCGTGATCCGTGACGGTGACCTCTTGTCCCTCTCGCACCGCATCGAGGTAGCGACTCAGATGATCCCTCAGCTCACGGACACCAGCTTCCATGCGCAAGGTATAGCGCTTTTCGATGGTGAAATCTAGCCATTTATGGCGTCAGCGGCTCGAAGCGAACGGGTGCGTCGCCGCGTGGCCTGCATGCGCTCAACACGGGACCTCAACCCGGCGGCAATCGCCCCGAAACACTCCTCCGGCAAAATGTTCGTCGTGGCCACTCCCGTCGACCATGGCGATTCGCTCACCGGCTTCACCATCGGCATCACCGCCGACCGGCGCTGGGAGGACCAGGCCTCATTGCTGCAGCGGCGTGGCGCCACCGTCCTGCACGGACCCACGATCCGGACACTTCCGGTCGATTCAGGGTCGTCGCTGCGTGACGTCACCGACCTGATCATCCTGAGCCCGCCGGACGTCGTGGTCGCAAACACCGGCATCGGTATGCGCGCATGGTTCGCCGCTGCCGAGAGCTGGGGGCTCGGCGACGCCCTCCTCGGCGCGTTGTCCGAAGCGCGCATCATCGCACGCGGCCCGAAGGCCTCGTCGGCCGTGCACCAGGCGGGGCTCGAGGTTGCGTCGCGGGCGCTGTCGGAGCGTATGGACGAAGTCATCGACCTCGTCGGGGAGCAGCTCGTCCCCGGTCAGATCGTGGCGTTCCAGCGCCACGGCGAGGACAGTCCTGATGCGATCAGCCGTCTCATGCAGGCCGGCGCCAACGTGGTCGAAGTTCCGGTCTACCGCTGGATCATGCCCGAGGACCTTGCCGCCGCGACAACGCTCCTTTCTGCGATCGCCGCGCAGCAGGTCCAGGCCGTCACGTTCACCAGCGCGCCTGCGGTACGCAACTGCATGGCCATCGCCGACGACCTCGGTATCGGCGAGAGCGTCCGGGCCGCCCTCAACGGGCCCGTGATCGCGGCCATGGTCGGACCGGTATGCGCTGCCGCTGCCGAGGAGACCG
>JAYUDQ010000005.1:0-7399 GCA_043739745.1 Acidimicrobiia bacterium
GGTTCCATCCCCTTCGGACCGGCAGTCACCGTCGGTTTGAGCGCCACGCACCGGCCCCGCTCGTACCCGGCTTTGGCCGCTTCCTCGAGCCCCCTCTGCACCGCCATGGCGTACAACCACCCCATGGAGCCCGCGTCCTTGATGAGCTGGGCGCTCGGTGTGCCGGCGGTCCGATTCACGGTTGCGCCGCCGGCATTGGTGGTGAGGTTGCCGCTGACGTCGACGAACTCACCCTTGCGGCCGTTGAACTTGGCCCACTGCATGCGGTACGTCATGTCCGAGGACGCGAGCCCCGCGTCGTCGTCGACGTGGCCGGTCACCTTCACCTCGAGAGTCCCCGTCTGCCCGACGTTTCCGGCGCGCGCCGAGACGTCCACGGTGCCGGAGGCCTCGAACGTGCCGCTGGCATCGGGGCACGGCGCGACGACGGACTTGGTCGTGAGCTTCGTCGTGACCCCCTTCGAATTCGTGTTGGTCTCCGTGAAATCGAACACGACGGAATCGGTCGTGACGGTGACCGTCTGCTCCGGCCTCACTTTCACGGGGTGGCCGTAGTCGCGGTTCGTCGGAGGCATGTCGTTGGTCTGATCGACGAAGCCCGAGGTCGCCAGCCCAGCGAGCAGGGTGCCGCCGAACATCCCCTCACCAATCGCCGGTCCGTCGTCCGCCTGTGCCCGAGGCGCGGCGAGTAGTGGAACGCGGGCGGTAAGCGCTGCGATCCGTGCCACAAAGCCGCCGCGCAGTCCGCGCGCCGGTGCCGGCGTGGTGATCGACGTCGTCGACCCGTCGGTGGCGCCCGCCGTCTGGGACGGGAACGTGCCGTCGCCGGAGGCTGCCGCGGAAACGATCGGCGACCAGGCGTCGAGGAGCGCTGTGCGGGTCGCTTCGGGTCCACCGAGCGCGCGTTCCAATCCGGAGAGCGCCGCGACGGCGAGCTCGAGGTCGAGCCCGGCCTTCGCGACCGCGTGGTCCCGCTCGGCCGGCGGCAGGGCGAGCACCGCGTTTGCCGCAGCGACGGCGGCCTCGTCGGCCGACGTCGGCGAGGTCGTTTCCGCCGGGGTCGTTTCCGCCGGGGTGGCGGCCGCCACCGTGGTCTCCGCCCCAGACGGGTCCGCCGCTGTGGTCATCGCGTCCGTGGTCGAACTTGACCCACCGGAGCTGCACCCTGCGACAAAGAGGCTCGCCACCAGGGCAAGGACGACAAGACGTTGCGGCACAACCTGCTTGCGTGTCATGGCCAAGTTTTGCATGACGGCACTTCCGGGGCATGTCACACGATCGCCCGCCCCTAGGAGACCGCTGAGCAATGCGCTTTTCGATGCGGGTTTGGTGGTTCGATGATGTAGATGGGTAGGGCGGGTGCGTCGTGGTGATCGAGGGGTGTGGCGAGCTTGACGGGTGTGGTCGTGTTCGGAGGGGCTCGTTGTCGCTGTGGGTGGCTTGTTCTGGTTCGTTCCGGGCTAGATGGCCCAGTTGGTGCCGTCGTGGTAGATGCCGAGGTTGACCAGCCTGGTGAGGTTGATGGCGGCGCAGCGGTGGGCGAGGCCGATTTGGTTGCGGGCGATTCCGCGGAATCGGACCTTGCGGTAACGGCGGACCATCCACGCGACAGGCCTTCCAACGCCTGCAGGACCATGACCGTGGCGATCACGTCAGCAGGGACCGGCGGCCGGCCGCGGCGGTTCGGGAACAAATCCGCGAACAGTTCATCCGGGAACAGGCGGTGACCATGCTTCGCCAGCAGGCCGTGCACCGAGCCCTTCCCAAGCAGATGCCCACACAGGGCCGCCGCGCCCAACAACTCCCGATCCGGCTCCGACACACCCTGCACCCCACAAGTCTGAACGACCCCACCAGAAATCGCGAGTCCTACCCCGAATTACTCAGCAATCACCTAGAGTCGTCACATGGCCCTCGCCCCCCAACTTCTGGAGATCCTCGCCTGCCCGGAGGACAAAGGTCCGCTCTACTACCTGGCCGATGAGAATGCGCTCTACAACCGCCGTCTTACCAGACGGTACGCGGTCAAGGACGGTATTCCGATCATGCTGATCGAAGAGGCCGAGACCGTCAGCCCCGAGGAGCACGCCCGGATCGAGGCAAAGATCGCCGCCGACGCAATCGCGCCGACCTTCACGGCCTGAGCCCGAGGGCGACAAACCCGACCACACCCGACCGCGTTGGACCACACCCGACGGTTGGAAGGTTCGCCCGCCGCGAACGGGTGAACCTGCCGAACCTCGAGGCGCAGCGCCGCCGGGCGGCGAAGCGGAACCGGGCCCGCACGCCATCAAAGTGTCACACCCCACGGGCACCATGGCTGAGTGCTCGATCTTCTGCTCCCCGTCGCCTGCCCGTGCTGCGGCACCCTCGCCGGCGGTCCGTGTGATCGCTGTGTCGCTGCGTTCCCGCCCGCCCCGACCCTGCCGGTGCCGCCGGGGCTGGATGATGCTCGGGCCGTGTTCGCGTACGGCGTCGGGCCCCGCCGGGTGGTGCTCGCCTGCAAGGCCAGTGGCCGCCACGCGCTCGTGCGCCACATGGCGGCCGCGATGGCCGGGCAAGTCGACCATGCGGCCGATGCCATCCTCACCTGGGTGCCCACCTCGCCGGAACGGGTGCGCCAACGCGGGTTCGATCACGCCCGACTGCTGACCGTCGAGCTCGGGCGGCTGACCGCGCTGCCGGTCCGTCGCCTCCTGATCCGCCGCAGCGATGCGCAGGAGGGACACACCCGAGCCGAGCGCGAGCGGGTCGGCTTCGATGCGGTCGCCGACCACCGCGTGCTCGAAGAGGCCGCCGGAGCCTCCATTGTGGTGGTCGTCGACGACGTCCGCACCACGGGCGCATCGCTCTCGGCCGCGGCTCGTGCGCTGATCCCCGCTGGCGTCGCCGCCGTGGCCGGTCTGACCTATGCGGCAACGCCCGACCCGGCCCGTCGATGACCAGCCGCAACCCGAATTGCCACCAAACCGCGTACCTCCGCCACGCATCGGTCATGGGACCCGGGGTATAGGGTGCGCCATGGGTTCCACCCCGGGTCTGTGGTTGCAAGTCGATGCCAGTCGCAGGCGAAACGACCCACGTAAGGCACCTCATGGTTGCTGAGCATGGTGCGGCTTAGAAGTAAGCCCTGCCCGCCCGACACGCCGATTCGCGGCGGCGGGGGGAGAGGGAGCCAGGCGTCGAGATCGCGTTCGGTGTTCGGGGGGTCCTGCGTCAGCCGGGCCGTCGCCGCCGGGCCCTCGGCCCGAACTTTCCAGCAGGCGAGTGTGGGGTCAAAGACCAGGTCAGCTGGGGTGTGGACTCAGTCGAAAACAGAAGGCGGCCCGAAAGGGTCGCCTTTTGTCGTTCGCGGGGCCAACGCCGGCGGATTGCCGTCATCTCGCCGGGCCGACCTGCCGATGCAACAGGTCCATCAGGAAAAAGGTCCATCAACAAACAGGTCCATCAACAACAGGTACCAACGACATACAGGAGGAACCACGTGCAGGTTGTCATCCGAAGTCGCAACATCGAAGTGACCGAGCGGTTGCGTTCGGTCGCCACCGAGAAGGTCACCCGCATCACCAAGTACCTCGAAGGCATGGACCATGCCGAGATCACGTTCTTCGAGGAGCGCAACCCCCGCATCCCCGACCAGAAGGTCTGCGAGGTCACGCTGCACGGCCACGGCCACCACGTCCGGGCCAAGGCCACGGCCGTCGATTCGTTTGCCGCAGTGGACCTGGTGATCGACAAGCTCGGCCACCAGCTCACGAAGCTGAAGGACAAGCTCGTCACCACGCGTCATCAGCGCCACCATCATCCGGGCAATTGGAACGGCAAGGGCGGCACCGCCCTGCTTGAACCCGCGGCCCCGGCGACTGGGGCGGCGGCGGTCGATCCGAGCGAGGCGCGGATCGTGAAGATGAAACAGTTCGAGGTGGACCCGATGTCGGCCGACGATGCGGTGTTGAAGATGGAACTCCTCCAACACGACTTCTTCCTGTTCACCAACGAGGAAACGGGCCGGGCCGCGGTCGTGTACCGGCGGGAGGATGGGCATCTCGGCCTGATCGACGCGTCCTGAAGCCGCGTCCTTTACACCCCGAAAACATCAGAGCAACACGGCGCCCACGGCGTCGGACCATCATGAGGGCCGGGCGACAGGCGCCCGGCCCTCGCCCATGGCTTCGCAGCAGCGTCATCGGCAAGGCGACAGCACTGCAAAGGACATCGGAATCATGCGATCAGGCACCGGACGACGAGCGTGGAGAGCGCTCCTGGCAACCGCTGCGCTTGCGGCCGTTGCCGTCGGTCCTGCGTCGCCCGCGTTCGCCGGGGTGAAGAAGCCTGCGGCGAAGTGTGAGGCCGGCGGGTGGATCGGTGTCGCCGGCCGGCCTGCGAACCTCGGGGCTCTCGCCCCTGCCGGGATCTATGTGTGGATCGAGAAGGGCCTCTGGCGGGTCGCGGTCACCCATGCGGATCGGCGCGTGCAGGTCTTCCAAGGCACAGTGAGCTTCGATGCCGCCATGTCGGCCACTCCGGTCGGCGTCGAAGGCCGCTTCGACGTGGTGGTACCGAACAAGAACTCGGCCTCGTTCACGTTCAAGAACTATGGCGGCATCGACAGCATCGCCATCTCTGCCCCGTGCGCCACCACGATGTCCGTCACAGGGACGATCGACGGTACGCCGATCGACGCCTCCCAGATCTTCCTCGGCCCGAACGGCACGAACCCGGTCGCGGTGCCGGCAACCGTCACCAAGGGCGCTCTCCCGGCGGTGGCGACGACGGCCGCGGCGACAGCGACGACCGTGGCGGCTACATCGGGTGCATCGACGGCATCGACTCCGCCAACGGTCGCATCGGCTGCGGCTGCGGCGGCCACGGCGGCCACGGCGAACAACTGCGTCGCGACGGCGTGGCCGGCGGTCACCGCAGGGAGACCGACGATCAAGGCCCGTACGGCGAGCGGGTTGTACCTCTGGTCGGAGAAGTCCGGGTTCTGGTCCGTGATGGTGAGCGGCGACCCGGGACCCCGGGCCGAGTTCAGGGGCAAGATCACTGTTGTCGCCCCGGCATCGACGGGCGGGGTCGTCGTCGCCCCGTCCCCGGCGGACCTGTCGCGGGATGACGTCACCGTGCAGGGTGACAGCGTGCTGTTCAATCTGAAAGTCGGCAACGGCGGCCGTGAGTTCGTGTTCTATGCGCCCTGTGCGAGCCAGATCACGATCGAGGGTGCGATCGACGGGGTCGCAATGACTGCGGCCCAGGTGTTCGTCGGCGGCAGTGCGACTCCCGTGCCGGCCATGCCCTACACCGTGACCCGCTGAACCTGCGCTCGGGCCTGACCAACGCGGGCCTGATCGCAGCCGAGCGCCGGTAGACTCGTCTCATGTCCATCTTCAGTCGGGTTCTTCGCGCGGGCGAAGGCAAGAAAGTCCGAGCGCTCCAGGCGCTGGTACCGGACATCAACGCGCTCGAAGCCGAGTTGCACGCCCTCAGCGACGAAGCGCTCAAGGGCAAGACGGTCGAGTTCCGCCAGCGGATCGCGAACGGCGAAGAGGTCAACGAACTGCTCTTCGAGGCGTTCGCCGTTACCCGCGAGGCCGCCACCCGAACCATCGGCCAGCGCCACTACGACGTCCAGCTCATGGGCGGCGCGGCGCTGCACTTCGGCTGGATCGGCGAGATGAAGACGGGCGAGGGCAAGACGCTCGTCTCCACACTGCCCGTCTACCTGAACGGTCTCACCGGCCGCGGCGTGCATGTCGTCACGGTGAACGACTACCTGGCCCGCCGCGACGCCGAGTGGATGGGCCAGGTGCACCGCTGGCTCGGCCTCTCCGTCGGCATCGTCATCCCCGACATCAGCGACTCCGAGTCGAAACGGGCGGCCTACAACGCGGACGTCACGTACTCCACGAACTCCGAGCTCGGCTTCGACTACCTCCGCGACAACATGGCGATGTCGCTGGCCGAGAAGGTGCAGCGCAAGCAGTTCTTCGCCATCGTCGACGAGGTCGACTCGATCCTCATCGACGAGGCCCGCACCCCGCACATCATCAGTGGCCGCGTGGCCGACGCAGCCAAGCTCTACGTGCAGTTCGCCGCTATCACCCGCAGCCTCCAGCGCGACGTCGACTACGACGTCGACGAGGAGAAGAAGCAGATCGCACCGACCGAGTCGGGCATCGACAAGGTCGAGGCCGCCCTCGGCGTGGAGAACATCTACGACGATCCGTCCGCCAACTTCGTGCATCACCTCACTGCCGCACTCCGGGCCAAGGAGCTGTTCAAGCGCGACGTCGACTACCTGGTGGCCGACGGTGAGGTGAAGTTCGTCGACGAGTTCACCGGCCGCATCCTCGACGGGCGCCGTTGGTCCGAGGGCCTCCACCAGGCGGTCGAGGCGAAGGAACGGGTGAAGATCAAGGAGGAGAACCAGACCCTCGCCACCACCACCCTCCAGAACTACTTCCGTCTCTACGAGAAGCTCGCCGGCATGACCGGCACGGCCGAGACCGAGGCCGGCGAGTTCGCCGGCACCTACGGGCTGTCCGTGGTGCCGATCCCCACGCACCGACCCCTCGTCCGGCTCGACCAGCCCGACCTCATCTACAAGAACGAGATGGCGAAGTTCGAGGCCGTGATCGAGGATCTGCAGGGCCGCTACGAGTCGGGCCAGCCGGTCCTGGTCGGAACGGTGTCGGTCGAGAAGTCCGAGCTCGTGTCGCACCTCCTGCAGCAGCGGGGTATCCCGCATGCCGTGCTGAATGCCAAGTACCACACGCAGGAAGCCGAGATCGTGGCGCAGGCCGGACGGCTGCATTCCATAACGGTGGCCACGAACATGGCCGGCCGTGGCGTCGACATCCTCCTCGGCGGCAATCCCGAAGGCCTGGCCAAGCGTGATCTGGCCGCACAGGGTCACGATCCGCAGCTGCTCGACCTCGATCCGGACGACGCGGATACGGCGGCGCTGCTGGCGAGCCGTCCAGAGCTGGCCGAGGCCCACAAGGCAGCAACGGTGGCCTATGTGAGCGTGAAGGCGGCAGCCGACGCCACCTGCCAAGCCGAGGGCGACAAGGTCCGCGGCCTCGGCGGCCTCTACGTGCTGGCTACCGAGCGCCACGAGAGCCGCCGTATCGACAACCAGCTGCGCGGCCGTTCCGGCCGTCAGGGCGATCCCGGCGAGAGCCGTTTCTACCTGTCGCTGGAAGACGAGCTGATGCGCCTCTTCGCCACCGGCGCCATGAACTGGGTGATGGGCAAGGCGCTCCCCGACGACGTGCCGATCGAGGCGAAGATGGTCTCGAAGGCCATCGAGCGGGCGCAGACCACCGTCGAGGCCCGCAACGCCGAGATCCGCAAGAACGTCCTCAAGTACGACGAGGTGATGAACGAGCAGCGCAAG
>JAYUDQ010000006.1:0-7398 GCA_043739745.1 Acidimicrobiia bacterium
CGCGTCGCGTTCGACGCCGAGCCAGCCTTCGAGGAGCCGGTACTGCGCCGGGTTGACGTCCTGGAACTCGTCGACGAACAGGTGACGGAAGCGCCAGCGCTGGCGGGTCGCGAACTCCTTGTCGGACTCGAGCGCATGGACGCAGCGCACCAGCAGATCGTCGAAGTCGACGACACCACGCTTGCGCTTCTCCTCCTCGTAGCGCGCATAGACGTCGGCCATCGCCTCGACGCCGAGCGGCGGTTTGCGCTCGAGGCGGGACACTTCGCCGGTATAGGCCTCGGGCGTGATGAGCCGGGCCTTGGCCCATTCGATCTCGCTGACCACATCGACCGGCTGCACCCCGTTCGAGCGCCGGGCCGTGACGAGCGGGGCGACGATGCGCATCTTCGACTGGGCCAACTGCGGCGGGCGCTGACCGGTGTCGTCCCACCACTGACGGAGCTGCGCATAGGCGATGGCATGGAACGTTCCGGTGGCGATGCGCTCGCGCACACCGAGCCGACCGAGCCGCCGGGACAGCTCGCCTGCGGCCTTCCGGGTGAACGTGAGCGCCAGCACGCGGGCCGGATCGGCCGAGCCCTCGGCCACCCGGTAGGCGATGCGGCGGGTGAGCACCCGCGTCTTGCCGGACCCTGCGCCGGCCAGGATGCCGAGCGGCCGGGCGGCGCTGGTGACGGCCGCTGACTGCGCCGGGTTCAGACCATCGAGCAGCCCGTCCAGCCCGGCCGGCAGCCCGTCCAGCCCGGCCTGCACAGGGGAGTGCACGTGGTTGGGAGGCAGGCCTGACATGCGAACGACCGTACAGAGGGGGTGTGACAGTTTCGGGGATGGACCCCGCACTGGCGTCGCGCCGGTCGCAGCGGGCATGGTGCGGCACCACCGCACAGGAGAGGACCATCCCATGCCCCGACTTCGCCAGGTACCCCGCAGTCAGGCCGATCCGAAGGTGCTGCCCCTGTACGACCAGCTCTTCGGGGACCGTGATCCCGTCGCCGAACCAGGCACATCGACCGGTACCCCCGGCGACTGGTGGACGGTGTTCGCCCTCGTGCCCGATGTGCTTGACCATGCCGTGCGCGGCTTCGGCCTCTACCGCAACCCGACGCGTGTGCTCGACCCGCTGCTTCGCGAGCTCGGCCAGACCCGCGCCGGATGGCTGATCGGCAGCCAGTTCGTGTTCTCGCAGCACTGCAAGAGCTGCCGCGGGCTCGGGATGGCGGAGGAGAAGATCACCGCCATCGCGTATTGGCAGGTGGCCGAATGCTTCAGCGCCGAGGAGCGCGCATTGCTGGCCTACACCGACTACCTCGTCGACCAGAAGGGCCGGGTCCCGGACGCCGTGTTCGAGGCGCTGAAGTCGACGCTGTCGGATGAACAGATACTCGAGTTCACGTATGTGACCTCGATGTACCTGATGCACGCCATCATCACGCGCGCGCTGCGTCTCGAATGGGACGACCGCGACGACCCGATCGTGGAGCTCGCGTCGCCGGACGGATTCGATCCGCACGACTTCGTCGGCAGCATCTCCCGCAGAGAAGACTACGAAGCGCGCTGACGAACTGGCCCCGACCGCGACCCGATTCGACCGCTAAAGCCAGACGACGTACTCCTGCGCACCTGCGGCCGGTCGGCCGAGGGCCGGTTCGTCATCATCGGCCGGCAGCCCACAGGTTGGACACCAGAGCCGGACTTCGAGAGGGGTTCCGCACGCGGCGTGAACCGCGCGGGGTCTCAGCGAAACGGCCGGGTCATCGACTCCCGCCCATTCCTCGCCCCATGCCGCCAGCAGCCGCAGCGCGCCCGCCAGCTCGTGCCCCGATTCGGTGAGCTCGTAGCGCAACCGCAGCGGGCGGCGGGAGTACGGGCGGGCCACGAGCACGCCGCGCTGTGCGAGCTGACGCAGGCGGCTGGTGAGGATGTTCGGAGCGATGGCCGGCAGGGCCTCCTGCAGTTCGTTGAATCGCCGCGGTCCACCGAGCAGCGCGTCGACGAGTAGGAGCGTCCACCGATCGCCGACTCGCGTCAGCGCCTCCTCCAGCGGCGCTCGCTCCAGCGGGGCGCGGGGCGTCGGACCTGAAGACATGCTCCAGTGTGACTCCTCTACGCCCATCCCTGGTAACTTGCGAAATGCAAGTAACAAGCCGCTAAGGAGCAGCACATGTCCAGCACGACCTTCGATGATCTCCGCACCGCCGCCCAAAATGCCGCGGCCACCGTCGCCTCCGCCACTGTCGCCATCGGCCGTGACGGGCGCGGCACCGGCATCGTGATCGGCCCCGGCAAGGTCCTCACCAGCGCCCACAACCTCCGCGACCGCACCACGCAGCTCCGCTTCGCCAACGGTCGTACCGTCCAGTCGAGCGTCTCGGCGGTGGACACTGACGGCGACCTCGCCGTGCTCGACGTCGACACCGCCGATGCCTCGCCGCTTCTCTGGGCTGAGCGCGCCCCCGAGCAGGGCGACATCGTGTTCGCCGCCTCTCCCACCTCTGACGGTGTCCGGGTCTCCTTCGGGATGGTGAGCGCAGTCGCCCGATCGTTCCGTGGCCCGCAGGGTCGGCTCATCTCGGGGTCGATCGAGCACAGCGCACCGCTTGCCCGGGGCGCATCCGGCGGTCCGCTCGTCGACGGCGAAGGTCGCCTCGTCGGCATCAACACCCACCGCGTGGGGCGCACCTTCTACCTCGCCCGCCCGGGTGACGACGCCGTCCGTCAGCGCATCGTCGATCTTGCATCCGGGAAGTCGCCCGAGCCCCGTCGTCTCGGTGTCGCACTTGCGCCGGCCGACGTTGCGGCCAAGCTGCGACAGTCCGTCGGCCTCCCGGCTCGCAACGGGCTGCTGGTCCGTGGGGTCGAGCCGGAGGGCTCGGGTGCGGCCGCAGGGATCCGTGAGGGTGACCTGTTGGTGAAGGCCGGCGACGTCGAACTGACTTCGACCGATGCATTGCATGCCGTGCTGTCGGCGCTCGACGGTGACCGTCTCACCGTCGCCATCGTGCGCGGTGTCGAGGAGCTCACCGTCGAGGTCGTCTTCGGCTCGGCCCCTGCGCCCTCGCAAACCGACGCCACGCCTGAGCCATAGCCGACAGAAACCCGCAACGGGTAGAGGCTCCCGGCACCCCGGGCGTGGTGCCGGGACCGCGCCAGCTGTCCGCCCGTCTCGTAGCATTCCGCCATGCCTTTCCCCCGCAAGTACCTGCACGAGAGCGAAGACATCGTCATAGACCGCAAGCCGCACCTGTGGTTCCTGGTCCAGCCGGTGGCTGCGTTCCTCGCAACCCTCGTGCTGGGCGTGCTGGCCGCGTCGAAGATCAACCCCCGCAACAACAGCGTCAACGGGTACATCACGTGGGCGGCCATCGCGCTTCCGGCGCTCGCACTGCTGTGGTTCGCGTGGACCTACGTGAAGTGGAGGACGACGAACTTCGTGGTCACCACCGACCGGCTCATCTTCCGCCAGGGTGTGGTGGCGAAGAAGGGGAAGGAGATCCCGCTGGAACGGATCAACGACATCAGTTTCAACCAGACCATCTTCGAACGCCTGATCGGGGCGGGCGACCTGCTCATCGAGTCGGGTGGCGAGCAGGGCCAGCAGCGCTTCAGCGACATCCGCAAGCCGTTCGAGGTCCAGAACCTCATCTACAAGTCGATCGAGCAATCCAAGGCCCGGGACATGGACCGTATGGCCGGCCGCCGTGAGCTGTCCGTGCCCGAGCAGATCGAGAAGCTCGATGATCTCCGCCAGAAGGGCACGATCACGCAGGCCGACTTCGATGCGAAGAAGACGCAACTGCTCGACAAGATGTGAGCGCGTTGCGGGTAGTCAGCCTTGTACCCAGCGCAACCGAGACCCTGCTCGCCTGGGGAGTCGAGCCTGTTGCGGTCACCCGCTTCTGCGAGCAGGGCGAACGTTTCCCGACGGTCGGGGGCACGAAGAATCCGGATGTCGACGCGATCGCTGAACTGCGACCTGACCTCGTGGTGATGTGCGATCAGGAGAACCGGCTTCCCGATGCGGAAGCGATCACGGCCCTAGGACTTGCAGTGCATGCGATATCGATCAAGTCGCTCGCTGATGTCGGCCCGCAGATGGCTGCACTCGCCGACGCGGTCGGGGTGGACCGGGCGCTCGGGCGACGGTGCGGAGCCACCGAGCATGCGAGCCCACGCATTCGTACGCGCGCCTACATCCCGATCTGGCGACGACCGTGGATGACGATCAACGACGACACCTATGGCGGCTCGCTGTTGGCCGCGCTCGGCTACGACACGATCGCGTCGAGCTCGACCGATCGGTATCCCGAGATCGACCTCGCCGAGGCCCGTGCCCTGGGTTCGGAAGTAGTTCTCGCGCCGAGTGAGCCATATCCCTTCACCGAGCGTCATCGGGCGGAGCTCGAGACCGTCGCGCCCGTGCGGTTCATTGACGGACAGGACTTGTTCTGGTGGGGCGAGCGAACTTCTGCGGCCATCGTCCGCCTGGCTGTGGCCCTGGCTGTCTGAATCGGCGCCTGGTCAGAGAGCTGCCCCCAGCTGCCCGGTCGAGCTCGCGGGGTCGCCAGGCGCCCACGGGCGTGGCGCATGTGCCGTCGGTGCTATCCCCCGAGCCGAGGGAGGGTGGTCGGCGCAACGGTGACGGGCGGGAGAGTGGTCGGCGCAACGGTGACTGGCGGGAGAGTGACGGCCGGCAGGGTCACGACCACGCTCGCCGGCACTGCCATGGGCAACGTGATGGGTGACGACGGCGGCAGCGTGATCGGCACGGTGACTGCGATTGCCGGCAGGGTCGACGGCGTCGGCACGATCGGTGGGATCGTTACCGCAGGAGGGACGCCGGGGAGGCCCGGCACGGTCGTCGGCTCGGACGGCAGCGGTGGACCGATCGTGGTCGAGACGGTGGAGGGCGGCTTCGCCGTGCTCGTCGACGCGCTGCCCGCCGGTGCCGTGGACGGTGCGCCTGTGGTCGTTGCGTTGCTCGGGAGAGGGATCGTTGCCGGCGCGAGGGCGGGCGCCGACGTGGTGGAGATGGGGCCCGGTGCGACGGTGCCCGGTGTGACGGTGCCCGGTGTGACGGTGCCCGGCAAGGCAACCTCGCTTGCGCCCGATGGCGACGCGACACCGCGGCGCGGGTCCCCTGTGTTGCCGCCGGGCGGAGCATCGGCCGCGCCCGCATCGCCGTACGGCTGCGGTGCGTCGAAGGCCAGCGTGTCTCGGTCACCGGGTTCGGAAGCGGGGAGTGTGAGCGCAAGTCCGCCCGGCAACGTCCGGCTCCCGCCGCCGAGGGCCTGTCCGATCCGCCTCGCCGACACGGTTGGTTCGGCGGCGACGAACGTCCGGGCCGGGGGCACGGTGGCCGAGTTCGTAGCCACCCCGAATGCCGCCGCCGCTGCGAGCGCGCCGCTGACGATCGCGGGTGCAGTCGAGCTGGCAACGAGCGAACCGATCGCAGGCAGGTTGCTGAGCGCTGCGGCCGGCCCGGCGACGCCGGAGAGTCGGCCGATGGACAGTCCGAGGAGCGCGCGGACGACCGACGGATCGAACTGGGTCCCGACCCCCTTCGCCAGCTCGCGCCGGGCGACTTCCAGGGGGAAGGGCTTCTTGTACGCACGGGCCGTCGTCATGACAGCGAAGGCGTCGGCGACCGCGACGATACGCCCGGAGAGGGCGATGTCCGTTCCCGCGAGCCCACGCGGGTAGCCCGTGCCGTCCCATCGCTCGTGGTGGTGACCAGCTGCATGGAACGCATCGCCGAGCCAGTGCCGAAGCGGTTCGAGCATGCGCTCGCCCGCGGCGGGGTGCGTCTGCAGGATCGCCCACTCGTCCGGGTCGGGGCGGCCGGCCTTGTTGAGGATCGCGGTGGGCACGGCGAGCTTGCCCATGTCGTGCAGCAGAGCGCCCCAGCGAAGCCGATCTCGCTCGCCCTGCGCAAGGCCGAGCTCTGCACCGAGCACTTCGGCATAGGCGCGTACCCGCTCGGAGTGGCCCCGAGTGCCGCGGTCATGGCGGCCGAGCGCGGTGATCATCGCGAGGGCGAGGGGGACTGCCTCGTCGAGGTCGGGGGGCAGCCCGTCGCGGACCGCTGCGCGCACGGCCTTGTCGAGCCCCGCCGTGTTCCCGGCACGAAGCGCGACGGCGAAGCGCGATGGCGCCTTGTCGGGGAATACGAGGCTGACCCGCAACAGGCCGGCCAGGGGGATGAACCGCCGCACGCCGCGCTCGGCGACGCGCAACGCGAGATGGGCGGCGACGACGATGGCGAGCCACCAGGGAACGACGCCCGGACCGGGCGGCCGCGGGAGCAGTCGGGCGGACGCGAGCGCAGCCGAGGTGGAGGCCAGGAGCGGCACGACGATGATCGTCGCGGCGACGAGCCGGGCCGGGCCGAGGCGCGCGTCCCATCGATCCTGTGCGGTTGCGGTCTGGGTGGGACCGGGCTCGCGGCCCGATCCGGACTGGGCGGCAACGGGACGCGCGCGAGTCGGGACCATTCGTGCGTTCATCGGCCTCGGCGGAGGGTTCGCGCAGGGTCGGTCGAATCATTCCCGGCGAAGAAGCATCGCCCCAGCACCAATCGCACCGACGCAACGACCGGCGGGCTCCCGGTCCGCGGCTCGACCGGCCCACGCCGCGGATTTGACCCCGCCGAAGGCAACGCCGAGCATGAAGCCATGTCTGGACCTCTGCACGGGATGACGATCATCGAGCTCGCCGGGATCGGCCCGGGCCCGTTCGCCGGGATGCTGCTCTCGGACATGGGTGCCGACGTGATCCGCGTCGAACGTTCGCACGCCGTTGTCGGCGGTGATCCGGCAAAGCCGCCGAAGGACGTCCTCACCCGCGGCCGCCGCTCCATCGGCGTGGATCTCAAGAATCCCGACGGCGTCGAGACGGTGTTGCGCCTGATCGAGAAGGCCGACGCGCTGTTCGAGGGCTTCCGGCCCGGCGTCACCGAGCGCCTCGGCCTCGGACCGGACGTCTGCTTGGCCCGCAACCCGAAGCTCGTCTACGGCCGTATGACCGGATGGGGCCAGGAAGGCCCGTACAGCCAGGCCGCCGGCCACGACATCAACTACATCGCGCTCGCCGGCGCTCTTGAGCCGATCGGCCGCAGGGGCGGCGCACCTGTACCTCCGCTGAACCTGGTCGGCGACTTCGGCGGCGGCGGGATGTTCCTCGCCTTCGGCATCGTCTGCGCGTTGCTCGAGGCGCAGAAGTCCGGCCAGGGCCAGGTGGTCGACACGGCCATGGTCGACGGCGCGGCGATCCTCATGAGCATGTTCCACTCGATGACGGCATCCGGCATGTGGGGCGAGCGGGGCACGAACCTGCTCGACACCGGCGCGCACTTCTACGACGTGTACGAGTGCTCCGACGGGAAGTACGTCTCGCTCG
>JAYUDQ010000007.1:0-7373 GCA_043739745.1 Acidimicrobiia bacterium
TCGAGGAGGTCGCCGAGCACCGCGCGGATTTGGGCCAGCAGCACCGGCCCCACGTTGCTGCCGGTTTCGTGGACGACCTGGAGCCGGTCGACGACCGCACACAAATGGCATTGCGCGACCGAGTCGGGGGGGGTCCCGAGTGGACCAAGTGCACCTCGGACGCCCACGCCCGGTCGACGTTGGTCGTCACGGGCACGACGTGGAATGTCGTGCGGTACACCGAGAGCGTGAGATCGGCCGTTACGACGACCGCGGGGCGAATCATCGCGGGCGTGCTGCCGACGGGTACGCCGAAGTCGACCGAAAGAACGTCACCCGAGCGCACGGGACACCGCGGCGCTCGACCCGCGGACCCACGCAGCGTCGTCGTCAGATGGTGATCGTGCAGCAAGATCAGCACCCATCTGACGCTGCCGCTCGGCACGAAGCAACATCCGCAATGCTGCGTCGAGGGTGATCCCCTCGCGCTCGGTTCGGTTGCCTGGGCCGCCATCACTGTCGATGCCGTGAGCATGTCGCAGTGCTACGCCGACTCCTCGGCCAGTACTCCGGACTCATGGCTCGCATAGCGTCGGGCGTATACGTTCTGTGTGCATACGATCGGCTGCTCGACGGTCTGGTCGCTGTCGACGGCGACCACGTCGAGGCCGACCGTCTCTTCGCCGCCGCCCTTGCCCAAGGAGAAGGGTTGCGCGCGCCGCCCCTCCTCACCCGCACCAAGCACTGGTGGGGGCGAGCGCTCATGCGACGCGGCGAGCTCGTACACGGACGATCGTTGCTTGCCGAGGCACGTGCGTCGGCCGAGAACCTCGGTATGCGCGCCGTCGTCACCCAGATCGACGACCTCCTGACCGCGTCGTAACGCTGTCTGCGGGACGTTCGATGCCGGGTGAACGGGATGTGTATGGTGTGCGCATGTCTCGGGTCAACATCACCGTGCCTGATGATGTTGCGGTTCGCGCCCGACAGGCGGGCCTCAACGTGTCACGCGTTGCCACCAACGCACTGCTCGACGAACTGGATCGACGAGCAAAGGCTGAGGCGCTCGATGCCTACCTTGCCCAACTTGAAGCCACCCTTGGTCCGATCGGTCCCGACGAAGCGCGGGCCGCCACGGCGTGGGCCGACCGGGTACTGGCGACCTCCCCGAGAGCACGGCGGAAGACGAAACGCAGCGCATGAAGCTGATCCTCGACAGCGGCGGAATCGGCGCCCTCGCTGGTCAACGTGCCCGGCTTGCGGAACTACGCCGACGCAACGTGTGGCCGCCCGTGGTTCCAGCGGTAGTCATGACCGAATGTCTTACGGGCGACCACCGACAAGACTTCCATGAGAATCAGCTGCTCCGAATGTGTCGAATCCTTCCGGTGACTGAATCGATCGCCCGAGCGGCGGCGCTGCTTCGAACATCGACGGGTCGAGCATCGGCGATCTCCGCAACGGACGCCATCGTCGTCGCCTTCGCCATCGACCTCACCGACGTCGTGATCTTGACGAGCGACCCGGTTGACCTCGCAGATCTCGTCAACACGCAGGCTGTCGCCGTCACGATTTCTCCTGTCTGATCCGCTTGGCGGCTGCGACCTGGTTGGAAGCGACGCGGTTCGAGGTGCCCATCGGGCCACTCAGGACTTGAGGAGCCGCTCGATCGCCTTTGTCGCCTCGGTCAACTTGGCGTCACCTTCAGGCCCACCCGAGGCCACCGCCTCGGCGACACAGTGGTGCAGGTGCTCGTCGAGTAAACGAATGGCGACGCTCTGGAGCGCTTTGGTCACGGATGCGACCTGGGTCAGCACGTCTATGCAGTACTGCTCCTCCTCGACCATCCGGTGCAGCCCGCGGACCTGGCCCTCGATGCGGCGCAGCCGGGCCAGGTGGTCGGCCTGATTCGAGGAATAGCCAGTGGTCATCGTGTGCTCCGCAGATCGGGAATCCCGGAACATACCGTCCGGGACGAGCGTTGACACCGACACTATACCCCCCTAGGGTATCCAACTACCACGACCTCATCATTGGGAGCTCGCAATGTCCACATCGGCCGCATCACTCACCTACGTCGTCCCGGGCATGTCGTGCGGTCACTGCGTCGCCGCCGTTACCGAGGAAGTGACCGCCATCCCCGGCGTCACCGATGTTGCCATCGATCTCGACACCAAGGCGGTCGTTGTCCACGGGGACACGCTTGACGATGCCGCGATCCGTGCCGCCATCGTCGAAGCCGGATACGAGGCCGACGAATGAGCGCTACGCCGATCATCGAGGATCCGAACTCCGCCCAGGCCACGTCGGCAGCCGTGAAGCTCGACATCACCGGCATGACGTGTGCGTCGTGCGCCATGCGCATCGAGAAGCGCCTCAACAAGCTGGACGGCGTCGAAGCCACCGTCAACTACGCCACGGAACAGGCGAGCGTCCACTTCACGCCAGCGACCATCTCCACCGACGACCTCCTCGCGGCCGTGAAAGCGATCGGCTACTCGGCCGAGGTCGCCGTGCCACACGCGCCGCCCGCAGCCTTCGACGTTCCCGGCGCGCCGGGCACACGCGCCGTTGCGGACGGACCTGGCGATGCTCCCGCCGACCGGCACCTCGCCGAGCTTCGCCAGCGGCTGGTGATCTCGGCCCTGCTGACCGCGCCGGTGCTCCTGATGTCGATGATCCCGGCATTGCAGTTCGACGACTGGCAATGGCTCGCCCTCACCCTGGCGTCACCGGTCGTCGTCTGGGGAGGCTGGCCGTTCCACGTCGCCGCGTGGCGCAACGCCCGCCACGCGGCAACCACGATGGACACGCTCATCTCCGTGGGCACGCTCTCCGCCTACGCCTGGTCGCTCTACGCCCTGTTCTTCGGGCACGCGGGAATGACGGGCATGAAGATGCGCTTCGAACTCACCCTCCAACGCGACGCGACAGCCGAGCACCTCTACCTGGAAGTCGCCTCAGCGGTCATCGTGTTCCTCCTCGCCGGCCGCTACTTCGAGAGCCGCGCAAAGCGACAGGCCGGCGCTGCCCTCCGGGCACTGCTCTCCCTCGGGGCCAAGGAAGCCACCGTCCTCGACGGCGACGGCACCGAACGCCTCGTCCCCATCGAAACGCTCACCGTCGGCACCCGGTTCATCGTCCGGCCCGGCGAGAAGATCGCCACCGACGGCATCATCGAATCCGGCAGCTCTGCGGTCGACACCTCACTCCTCACGGGCGAGAGCGTGCCCGTCGAAGTCGCGCCAGGAGACACCGTGACCGGCGCGACTCTCAACGTCGGCGGACGCGTAATCGTGCGGGCCACGCGTGTCGGCGCCGACACCGCCCTCGCCCAGATGGCGCGCCTCGTCGAGGAAGCGCAGTCCGGGAAAGCACCCGTGCAACGCCTCGCCGACCGCGTCTCCGCCGTCTTCGTGCCCATCGTGATCGTCCTGGCCGCGGCCACGCTCGCCTTCTGGCTCGCCCGCGGCGAAGGCGGCCGAGCCGCTTTCACGGCAGCAGTAAGCGTGCTGATCATCGCATGCCCCTGCGCGCTCGGACTCGCCACGCCCACCGCGCTGCTCGTCGGCACCGGACGCGCGGCACAGCTCGGCATCGTGATCAAAGGACCAGAGATCCTCGAATCCACCCGCCGCGTCGACACCATCGTCCTTGACAAGACCGGCACCGTCACCACCGGACGAATGACCCTCATGACCATGACCCCGGCAGACGGCGTCGACCCCGACGAATCGCTGCGGCTCGTCGGCGCCGTCGAACACGCGTCCGAGCATCCGGTCGCACGCGCCATCGCCTTCGCCGCTACCCAACGCTTCGGCGCATCTCCACCGGTCGAATCGTTCACCAATCGTCAAGGCCTCGGTGTCGAAGGCGTGGTCGACGGGCACGCGGTCGTCGCCGGCCGGCCCGCACTCCTCGCCGACCGGGGCATCGCCCTCCCCGACCGGCTGCTCGCCGCGCAGACGGCAGCCCAGAACGCCGGCCACACGGCAATCGTCGCCGCCATCGACGGCCACGCGGTTGCGCTCTTCGCCGTCGCCGACACGGCCAAGCCCACCAGCGCCGAAGCCATTGTGAGGCTGAAGGCGCTCGGACTGCGGCCTGTGCTGCTCACCGGCGACAACGCGACGGTCGCACGAACGGTCGCCACGTTGGTCGGCATCGAAGAGGTGATCGCCGATGTGATGCCCGCGGAGAAGGTGGACCACATCAAGCGACTCCAGGCAGCCGGAGGCGTTGTCGCCATGGTCGGCGACGGCGTGAACGACGCCGCCGCACTCGCACAGGCCGACCTCGGCATCGCCATGGGCACCGGCACCGACGCAGCCATCGAAGCAGCCGACCTCACCCTCGTGCGCGGCGACTTGCTCGCCGCGGCGGATGCCATCCGCCTCTCACGCCGCACCCTTGCCACCATCAAGATGAACCTCTTTTGGGCCTTCGCCTACAACGCCGCCGCCATCCCCCTTGCCGCGACCGGCTACCTCAACCCACTCATTGCCGGCGCCGCCATGGCCTTCTCCAGTGTCTTCGTCGTCAGCAACAGCCTTCGTCTCCGCCGCTTCGGACGTTGAAGATGCGGCGCGAGCGAACGCATGCGGAAGTTGTCCGGGCGGGTGGCCAATGCCCGGTTGCACAACACTGGCCGCCCTGGGATTGACCCCACACGGCAACGCGACCGCCGAATCTGGGTACACACACATCGAGCAGTAGTGTGTACGCATGATCCGTCGCACCACGATCGAGCTCGATGAAGCCCTGGTCGCCGAAGCACGAATCGTGCTCGGCCAGCCAACCGTCCGCGCCACCGTCGAAGAAGCACTTCGGCGCGCCGTTCAATCCGCGAAGTCGACCGACCGGAACCGGCGAGCCGAACAGATCGACGCCATGAAACGAGCGGCGCGGCTCATCGACGAAGACGTGCTCCTCAGCGGCGAGGCGTGGCGTTGACCGGATGGATCGTCGACAAGAGCGTGGCGACGCGCCTCGATGATCCGAAGGTCGCAGCACAACTCGTGGATGCCGACGGCCCACTGCACCTCTGCGAAGTCGGCCTCCTCGAACAGCTCTACTCCACGAAGAACGCCCGGGACTACGACCGACTCGAAACCATCTTGCGAACGAGCTTCGACGTGCTCAGCTCACCCCCGGACGTCCTCGTTGCCGCACAACACCTGCAACGTGACCTCGCCCATCACCGTGGTCTCTGGCACCGCCGGCCGATCCCCGACCTGCTCATCGCCGTCACCGCTCTGCACCACGTTGTCGGCATCGTCCACGCCGACAACGACTTCGACCTCATCGCACAGGTACGGCCCCTGCGATCCTGGAAGCTCGACGTCACTTGAACAATGATCGGATTTGGTTGTGCCCGATCGAGCTGATCCGGGACGGCGATTGCACCACGGCCGGGAACGTCATGTAAAGTCACGTGCGCTACACAACACTTGTGTTGGGGCTCAGCACCGGTGCGCTGGCCGTGATCACAACACTTCAGGAGCGACACGCTGTGGCTGCGAGGCGCGTCGAGTCTTACTCCACCTTCCCGGTGCTTCTGCTCACGATCGCCAGCGCACTCACGGTGGCGAGCGCACAGCTACTTGCTACACAGCATCCAAGGCACCCCCGGATCGCGGCTTCGTCGATTGCCGTTTGTCTTGCCTTTGCCGGAGTGACGGGAGCACTTTGGGATACGTCGCTGCCCCACCGACCCCGACTGCCCTCGACGAACCAACCAGGCCCACCGACAACGCTCATCGGCAGTAAGGCGCCCGTCACCTACGCCCCGCTTCGCGGACAAGAGCGGGGCACGGCAAGGCCGTTCGTAGCGACCACCACAATCGAGCATTCCGGTGGGTGCTTGAGGACGATCTGATCGCCGATGAGGCGTTCTTTCCGTTCTGCGAGACGATGCTCGAGCGATACGCCGAAGATGACCGGGTGATGCACATGAACGGCAGCGGCTTCCCCTTCGAGAGCACACATCTCCGACTACACGCAGGAACACAGCCACGACATCTGGGACTGTCAATGGGTGTTCGCCATGACGCTGCGCGGCGGCCTTGCGGTGACACCGACGAACAACCTCGTTCTCACCACCGGATTCGGGCCCGACGCGACGAATACGCCGTTGATGCCGAACTGGTACGCGGACATGCGACTTGAGTCGGCTGCACCGGTTGCGTGTCATCCGGCGTCGTGCGGGACTACAAGTACGACAACTACGTGAGCAATCGAGTGTTCCTCGATCGCCGCTCCGGGCTGCAGCTCGCCCTCGATGAGGCGCGCCGACTCGCAGTGCAGCCACCCAACGGTTGGTCAACCTCGGCCGACGATTTGGAAATGCTGGAGTGGTCGTGGGCGCGACTGCGTGGGCCACCGCGAGCGAAGCGGTTGAGCAGTCATCGACGCTTCAGGGCCTCAAAGGGTTTGCCCAAGTATTGCCGGTCTGACACGGCTTTCCTACGTCGGGAGTCGAGCGGATCGCTCATCCACGGACGTCCACCAGGCGTCCACCACTCGGTGTCATAGTTGTGGACGCGCCGCCCGGCGCCTCACCCGCTTCAGGAGGACTGCAAATGGAACTGGTCCATGAGTTCACGTTCGACGCGATGCTGAATCCCCCGCTCCCCATCGGCGACGGTCCGTTCGGCACCCGAATGTTCTTCGAGGCCATTCGCGGGACGGCGACCGGAGCGCGGGTCAACGGTCAGCTCAAGGGCGGCGGTGGGGACTGGGTCCTGGTTGGGCCCGACGGCTTCGGTCGCATCGATGTGCGGTTCCAACTCGTAACGGACGATGGCGCATTCATCTACGCGCAGTACTTCGGCGTGCTGGAGATGAACGAGAAGCTCCAAGCAGCGATGGGCGCTGCGACTGCCACAGAGTATGGCGATCAGTACTTTCGCGTCACGCCTCGATTCGAGACCGGGGATGCCCGCTACGCCTGGATGACGCAGACAGTTTTCGTCGCCGAAGGGCACCTCATCCCAGGTTTCGGCGTCGAGTACCGCGTCTCACGCGTCGCCTGAATAGCGCTCGCCGTGCCGGTGACGGTGACGGTGTGAACATCCTATCGCCGAATGGAAAGCACCAATTCGCCCCTACCCACTGACGGCGAATTTTGAGCCAGAATTGACACCTCAGGTGGCGAGGCCGGTGAGCAGCGCAAGGACAGCGCGGCGCCATTTCCGTTCGGCATCGTCGAGGGGGCCGAGCGATCCACGGAGCTCCATGGTGGCGAGACCTTCGGTGAGGGCATGAACCATCTGCGCCGCGTCACGGTCGGCCCCCACGCCGAGTGCGTTCGTGGCCCGTGACACAAGGGAATCCAGGCGGCCGAACGTCTGTGCCGCGACCGCGTCGAACGCCGGGCCCAGTACGAGATCAGG
>JAYUDQ010000008.1:0-7370 GCA_043739745.1 Acidimicrobiia bacterium
TGCGCCGGCAGCTTCGACGACAAGAACAAGAAGGTCACGCAGGCCACGGCCAAGCTGCTGCAGCGTGCCGGCATCGACTTCGCCATCCTCGGCCCGAGCGAGCAGTGCACCGGCGACCCGGCCCGTCGCTCCGGCAACGAGTACATCTTCCAGATGCTGGCCATGGCCAACGTCGAGAGCCTCAACGGCATGGGCGTGAAGAAGATCATCACGCAGTGCCCCCACTGCTTCAACACGCTGCTGAACGAGTACCCGCAGCTCGGCGGCCACTACGAGGTCGTGCACCACAGCCAGCTCCTCGAAACGCTGATCGGCGACGGCCGGCTCAACCTCGACGGAGCGACGCTGGATGAACGGATCGTGTACCACGACTCGTGCTACCTCGGCCGGCACAACGACGTCTACGAGGCGCCGCGCAAGGTCCTCGGCTCGCTGAAGGGGATCTCCATCGTCGAGGCACCCCGCAACGGGACGAAGGGCATGTGCTGCGGCGCCGGTGGTGCCCGGATGTGGATGGAGGAGTCGATAGGGACGAAGGTGAACGACGAGCGTTCCCGCGAACTGATCGAAACCGGGGCCTCCCGCGTGGCCACGGCATGTCCCTTCTGCTACATCATGATGGACGACGGCGTGAAGGCCAACGGCCGCGACGACGTCATCGTGCAGGACATCTCCATGCACCTGCTCGAAGCGCTCGAGCGGGCCGCAACCCAGCCGCAAGAAGCCCACCGAATTGGCATCTGACAGCTGACGTAGTTGGAGAGCCTGGTCTTCCGGCTGGGCCGGGGGTTTTTCGCCGCCTGGCATAGTCCCCCGCGCTCTAGCACCCGACGTCGTGCGTTGCTCCGCAGGCGAGTGGGGAGGGTGAGGGCGGCGGTGGCGAAGTGGAAGCCGAAGGCGCGGCGGATGATGAGGCGGACTTTGTTGTTGAGGCCTTCGACGCGGCCGTTGCTGGTGCGATGTTCGAGTGCGTTGGTGACCAGTCCTCTTCGTTCGCGCAGTCGTGCGGGCGGCTTTCACGAATGGTGGCAGCCGGGAACGTGACGCACGCGTGGTCCAGGCGTCCAACGCAATGATGGCGTCGGCAGGGTCGAGGTCGCCGTCGAAGATGGCCCGGAACTGTTCTCGTGCCGGCAACGTGGGGCCACAAGCGACGCATCTGGCCGAGATCTATCGCACCGAAGTGAGCAAAGTCCCGACATCGAGGATCACCGACGCGCTGGTCGAGGAGCTGACGACGTGGCAGAACCGGACTCTCGACAAGTCGACGCTCTGGATCCATCGCCGTGCACGTTCACGGACCGCAGAAGTGAGGTTCGACGAGGCGCCAAGGGGGCCCGAGTAGCATGCGACCCTCATGAACGACCGCCGAACCGACACTGCCCTCGCCCTCCCGCTTGCGCGTCCGGTGCTGGTCATCACGTCGAAGCGACCGGTTGCCCTCCGGGAGCTCTGGGATTCTCGCTTCGTCCTGCGTCAGCTCGCCAAGAAGGACATCACCCTCCGCTACCGCCAGACGGCGCTCGGTGTGTTCTGGGTCGTGCTGCAGCCCCTCGTCGCTTCCGGCCTGCTCGCGTTCGTGTTTGGCAGCATCGCCAATCTCTCCTCGGGGAAAGTCCCGTACATCGTCTACGCCTATTGCGGGTTTCTCGCCTGGAACGGCTTCTCCACGGTCATCGGGAAGGCCACGGTGTCGATCGTCTCGAACGCAGCGATGGTGACGAAGGTGTACTTCCCACGCATCGTGTTGCCGTTTTCTACGGCGGTCTCAGCGCTGATCGACCAGATCATCGGCACCGTCGTGCTCGTCGGCCTCCTACTCGTCACCGGCACCGGTGTCAGCATTCGGATCCTGCTGTTGCCCGTCGTCATCTTGGGTATGGCGTTGTTCGCCGTCGGCATCGGTTCGTGGCTCGGCGCCCTCGCCGTCCCCTATCGCGACATCAACTACGTGCAGCCCGTCCTGACGCAGTTCGCCCTGTTCGCCAGCCCGGTCGCTTACGGAATCGAGAACGTCCCCGCCCACGCCGCCCGGTGGATGCGGATCAACCCGCTGACAGGCTGGCTCGAGCTCAGCCGGTGGTGCGCGCTCCCGGGCCGACCCTTCCCCGGCGATTTGGTGCTGTGGTCGACGATCGTCACTGCCGTTGCGTTCGTCTTCGGCGTTTTCGCCTTCAGCCGTATGGAGAAGAGTTTCGCCGATGTCGTCTGAGCCGATGCTCCTCATCGAGGACATCTCGAAGACCTACCGCGTGTGGGGCGAGAATCGCCGCGAGAGCACGCTCGCTGCGACGCTGCTCAACCGCATCAGTCGGGGTCACGCCACCAGCGAACCGGCGCTCTTCGAAGCGTTGCGCGACGTCTCCTTCCGTGTCAACCAAGGCGATGCGCTCGGCATCGTCGGCCGGAATGGCGCGGGGAAGAGCACGCTGCTCAAGGTGATCAACCGCGTCACTGTGCCCGATCGGGGAACGATCCAGGCCTGGGGTCGCATCGGGAGCCTCCTAGAGGTCGGCGCTGGGTTCCATCCGGAGCTGACGGGAAGGGAGAACATCGCCCTGAGCGGGTCGATCATGGGTATGCGGAAGGCCGAGATCAATCGCTCCTTCGATGAAATCGTCGAGTTCTCGCAGGTCGAGCGCTTCCTAGACACGCCGGTCAAGCGCTACTCGAGCGGCATGTTCGTGCGGCTCGCCTTCGCGGTCGCTGCCCACCTGCCCGCCGAGATCCTCCTGATCGACGAAGTCCTCGCCGTAGGCGATGCCGAGTTCAAGCGACGCAGCATCGAACGGATGCGGGCGATCACCAAGGAAGGCCGCACACTGCTATTCGTCAGCCACCACCTGCCGAGCATTGAGCAGCTGTGCACGCGGGCGATCTTCCTCGACCGCGGTGCCGTCACGTACGACGGAAACGTTGGCACCGCGTGTGAGCTCTACCTCGACAGCATCGAGCACCAGGGCATCAGCGACCTCAGCCACGAGGGACGCACCGGCGACGGGAGCCTGCGACTTACGAAGTTCGCGCCGACGAAGGTGGTCTTCGCCCCTGACGAGCCCAAGGAGTTCGAGTTCGAGGTGACCTGCCTTCGGCCGTACGCAGCCGACGTGGCGCTCTCCTTCGATCTGCGCGATCCGACCGGTGAGGAGCTCGTCGTCTGTACCTCGGACGTGGTAGCGGCCTGGATGCCCGGTGACCGTGGGTCCAAGGGTCGCCTTGTGATGCACCACCCGTGGCTGCGTCCGGGTCGCTACGTCATCGCCGTCTCGTTGTTCGGACGTGAGATCATCGACCTCATCGAGGGCGCGGCGACCTTTGAGGTCTCGAGCACCACACCCTACGAGCACCCGATCGCCGAGTCGTCCGATCGTGGCCGGGTGTACGCCCGCTTCGACGTGGAACTGGACTGACGGTGGGGGGTCTCGATCCGCTCAGATCGGTGCAGCGGGTCTGCAGGGATGTCGTCACCCCGCTGCGCACGTTCGATGTCGCCGCCGACCACGCCCCGCTGAACGGGGCGTTCTTCCAGGTCCGGCTCTCCCAGGCGATCCAGCGCGGGACGGGCTACCTTGTCGCCCGCCCTGGTGTCCTGGAGCTCCAGCTCGCTAGGCCCGAGATCTACGCCCGCTTCCGACCGCACCTCTCGCTGCCGGCGAAGGCCGCAGTGCGACTCCGCCGGTGTGCGCCGGTGCGAACCCAAACCGAGATCGACGCTGGCTGGGAGATGCCCGGCATCTTCCCTGCCGACGAAGCGACCGCCCGTCGCTTCAGCCTCGAGTACCTGCGCTCCATCGAGATTGCCGATGATCTCGTCGATATCCGTCAACCGGGGATGGGCGCGCTGCTGCACTGCGTTTGCCCGCAGGCGACGGTGGTCGACTCCCTCGGCCTCGAGCCGTTCTGGTTCGCCCGACCGTGGACCCGCGCCCTTGAGGGCAAGACCGTCTTGTTGGTCGGTGGGTTCGCCGACATGTTTGCGGAGCAGTACGAGCGACGGCATCTGCTGTGGACGGACACGTCGCCTCTTCCTGACTGCACCGTCGTCCCACTCGTCACCCCGATGACCCAAATGCACCAGACGGCCGGCTTCACCTCAGTGTTCGAGGCGCTGGACGAGGCCCGTCGCCGGATGGCGAGCATCGACTTCGACGTCGCACTGGTCGCTGCCGGTGGCATCGGCATGCCGTTGGCCGCCGAAGCCAAACGGCTGGGCAAGGTCGGCGTTTATGTCGGCGGTGTGCTCCAAATCCTCTTCGGCCTCAAGGGCGAGCGCTGGGAGCAGGACGTCATGGCGCCGTACCGACAGTTCTTCAACCCGTCCTGGACCCGTCCAGGCCAGCAGGCGCTGCCGCCGGGCATCGACATGGACGACAACTCCGAGATCGAGAGGTACAACGAGATACGTCGGCGGTACTGGTAGGCGAACCTGCCATCCCAGACCGACGCGCTCTGAGCTGACCACGCCAGCGGTGCGTGGCGCGAACGCAACTGGACGCTGCGAGTGGCGCACCGCAACGTCGCTCGCTATCGTTGACCGAAATCGCTATGTCACTCGTGACGGTGTCTCCCGGTGGATTTTGGGGCGGCGAGCGTCTGGCGTCGCCCGGTGTGGTGACGTCAATTCACTCGCACGGCCCAGGCCGTGTGCGTTCGCGGGCTTTGAGTAGTCAGATACGACACGCAACACTGGGCCCATGCTCTTCAATTCGCTAGAATTCGCACTGTTCTTCCTTCTCGTCGCACCGCTGACGCTGGTGCTTCGTGGAACGCCACGCCGCCTTTTTCTGCTGTCGGCAAGCTTCGTATTCTATATGGCGTTCGTTCCAGCATTTGCGCTAATTCTTGTGACGGTCATCGTCATCGACTACCTTGCAGGTCTCTGGATGGACCGCCTACCCGTCGAAAAGCGACGACCAGTCTTCCGGCTCTCACTTCTCGCGAATCTCGGCATTCTGGCCGTCTTCAAGTACGCGAACTTCTTGATCAACAACATCAACTCACTGCTTCGCCTTGACAGCTCGATCCGACCGATCGCCTGGACGCTTCCGATTGGGCTGTCGTTCCATACCTTTCAGGCGCTCAGCTACACCTTCGAAGTGTCGAAAGGCAGAACGACGGTGGAACGAAGCCTCATCACCTATGCCCTGTATGTCATGTTTTTCCCGCAACTCGTCGCCGGGCCGATCGAACGGCCGCAGAACATTCTTCCGCAGTTGCGGTTGAACCCCACGTGGGATCCGGATCGGATTTGCGCAGGTCTCTCGCTGATGTCGTGGGGGTTTTTCAAGAAAATTGTCATTGCTGATCGCGCGGCAGCGTTCGTGAATCCAACCTACAACAACCTCCCAGCAAATTATGGTCTGCGTTTCATCGTTGCGACCATTTGCTTTGCATTCCAGATCTACTGTGACTTCTCGGGCTATTCGGATATCGCACGCGGGGCTGGGCGGGTGCTCGGCGTCGAACTCATGCACAACTTCCGCCGTCCGTACCTCTCTAGGTCCGTTGATGAGTTCTGGACCCGATGGCACGTCTCGCTCTCGAGCTGGTTCCGCGACTATGTGTACATCCCACTCGGAGGAGGGAGGAGTGGAGCACGGAAGACGATGCGGAACGTCCTCCTTGTCTTCCTGCTCAGCGGACTCTGGCATGGCGCTGGCTGGAACTTCGTGCTGTGGGGCCTTCTCAATGGCCTCTTTGTCCTTGGCAGTCGACGATCTGCGGAGAAGAAGGCGCCAGGTCCGGCTTCGCGCTCGCGAGAAGTGCTTGCGAACGTTCGCACCTTTCTGCTCATAGGTCTCACCTGGGTCTTCTTTCGTGCACCCGATGCCACAGGGGCGATCAAAGCGGTTGTCGTCTCCCCGTACGACGCGGGCCGTGCGCTGTTCCGCATTCGCAGCGAGGGGGTCGCCTGGTGGAACTACTACATATTGATGGATCAGTCCATCTATGAATTCGGAGTCCTTGTCGCGGCGTTGGTGTTCTTGCTCTGGTTCGAGGCGTCGGGCCGAGACGAGCGTCTCGCCCTCGGAGTCTTCCGATTCCGAACCAATATTCGCTACCTCGGAGGTCTGTCATTTGCGACGCTTTCCGTGGGGATGTTCGGGGTCGAGTCGACCTTTCTTTACTTCCAGTTCTAAGGAGGTTTCGAACCGTATGAAACAGATAGGAGGCGCTCGCGCCGGGGGAAGGCATCAAATAATTGTTCGGTCGGCAGTTCTTTTAGCGGCGTTACTGGTCCCGGCTCTCGCGGCCTTTGCCATGAATGAGGCGCTGAGTTCCACCCTGTCTCCCCGAATCCGACGAGGGTTCCTCGCAGCAGCAATCGACAAGCGAGCACGGGCCCAGAACACCGTAGGACGTGCCCGGATTCTGGTTGTCGGTGGTTCGAGCGCAGCTTTCGGCGTCGACAGCAAGATGATCGAGCAGACTGTCGGCCGACCGGTTGTGAACTTGGGGCTCCACGGTGCCGCCGGCGCTCTGTACATCCTGAACGTCGCAATGGTTGAAGCCCGGCCGAACGACGTGGTCGTCCTCCAGCTCGAGTACTCGGTCGGGTCGCCGTCGTTTCAAGTCTTGAGCTACCTGGATGCGCTCGTGCCGCAGTGGTCGACCAAGGGTGAGCTGTCGCTGCTCGATCAGATCCGCTTGGATCAGATCTCCGGGCGCATCGCCTTCGAGCGACTCGTGAGCACGGAGTCGGCACCGGCTCGCTACCGCCGCAGCATGTTCGACGACCGCGGAGACGTCATCCCCAGAGACCCGAACCTGACGAGCTTTCGGTCCCTAGGGATCCCGCTACTGGGCGGTCGGGCGCCGTTGCAACGCTACGTTGGCCGAATTTGCCGAACGGCGTCAAGGTTGGAGGAACGTGGCGTCGAGGTGGTGGTATCGCTGCCGCCTTTCCCGCGTTCGCAACCAAACAGCGACCGCAAGGCGATCGGCCGGTACGTGCGATCCCTCGAACAGTGCCTTCCATCGGCTGTGCCGGTGTTGCATTCCGCAAGTTCCGTGACCTACGCCGATCAGTTCTTCGACGACACGGCATATCATCTTAACGCCCGAGGGCGCGAGCTGTTCAGTCGAGCATTGGTTGCGGAGCTGATGCGACAAACGGACCCCGTCGTCGGTTGACGTGCACGCCAGGCCGGCGCGCTACGAGCAGACCACGCCCAGCGGTGCGTACTCCTCGGGGCGGCGCATGGCCCGGATCACGTGGCTGATGTTGGAATGCTCGCAGCCGAAGTGGAAGTCCGACTCGACGCAGATCTCGACGATCGCAAAGAACTCGATGAGGTTCTCTCGGCGCTTCTCCCACGGCATGGCGAAAAACTCGGCGTTCCAGTATCCCCGCTCTTCCGGACTGGTAA
>JAYUDQ010000009.1:0-7354 GCA_043739745.1 Acidimicrobiia bacterium
GGGAGCGCCGCGCCACTCCAGGACCGTCCGCGGGGCGTGAATCGATCCGGGAATGCATCCGTACGCGGCCCGGTCCGTCGGTGTCCGCACGTCGAGCACGATCGCGCCATGGGCCATTGCTGCCTGCAGCTCGGACGGCGAAAGACGTCGCAGTCCTTGTCGAACCTCGGCGAGCAGCTCCTCGAGCGTGACGGTCACCGGACGACGTTCCGCTACTCGACGATGTCGGCGACGGGCAGGGGCAGATGGGCGATGGCCGGAAGGAACGGCTCGACGTCGCCGACCCAGCCGGCGGCGAGGAACTGGGATCGGCTCCGCCGGCTGCCGAGGAGCCGCATGAGCTCCCACGGGGTGGTGGCGATGGCGGCGATCGGTGCGCCGGCGCCGACCGTCCACTCTCGGTCATCGGCACGCAGATGAAGCGCGCCGGGCACCGGTCCGTGGGCGGCCAGGTCGCCGCTGATGGTGGCAACGAGGACCTCGAGGCTGGCCCACACGCCTTCGGTGTCGCGGTCGCCCGGGCGCATGAGTGCACCGCGTAGGTCGTGCTCGTGGGCTACGACGTCGTAGATCAGTCCGCCGAATGCGCGGGGCACCTTGCGCATGATGGCCTCGAAGCCGGGGCCGACGACGTCCCACTCGTCGAGGATCTCGGCCACCGACCGATCGGCCCTGGCCTGCACGTGGCCGTCGACCCAGGCCTGGGTATCGGCGCCGGGGTTGTCCCGGCCGACGAGGGCCCCGCTCACGCCGGCGAGGTGGGCACACAGGTCGTGCACGGTCCAGTCAGGACACGTCGGCACGACCGTTGCGGCTTCCCCCGGCGTGCAGTGGGTCAGGAGCGAGCGGATACGGGAGCGGCCGGCGGCGTATTCGTCGGCGTAGTCGGGTGCGGGCATGGCTTCATCATCGCCGCAACGTCCACCTTCGCGTACCTCGGAAGGGCCCGAGGATGCGGCGAGAGCGATGGGCGAATGATGATCGCCGTCAGCGGGCGCGGGCGGGCGATTCAGTTGTCAAGGAGCCGCTGCCGGATCCCGGGTGCTGGTGTCGTGGACCGAGGCGGTCGAGTTGGTCGAGTTGTGACCGGGTCAGGTTGTCGTGTGGTCAGCCGACTCGGCAGCCCCAGGCGGCCGTTGGTGAGGCGCGGGCGATGATCTCGCCGGAGGCACGGATGCTGATGGTGACGCCACCGTCGGGTTCGCGGCAGGCCTTGAGGTCGTTCAGGTGGAGGTGTCGGTGGTGGGAGTCGCAGAAAAGGCCTAGTACTTCGACGTCGGTGAACCCGTAATCGCGTAGCCATTTGTTGAGGTGGTGGACTTGGCAGCGTGACGCCGGAGTCCGGCAGCCGGGGTAGAGGCAATCGCGGTCTCGGACCTCTATGGCGAGGCGTTGCGCAGCGGTTGGATCGCGTCTCGCTCTGGCGAACTTGAGGGATCTCGCCCTTGCCGTTCTTGAAGAAGTAGTACAGATCAACCTTGACGGGATCGAACAATTCGGGTGTGACCGGTGTGGGGCCGTGGCCCAGGATTTCGGCTTCGTAGCGGTCGACATCAAACACGATCACGACCGCTGGCTTCCCCGTGTTGACCTGCATCGGTCGAGGTTTCCCCGGCGGGTCGGTGTCCGACGCGACCCCTGGCGACGAGCCCGCATCGGCCGCTGACGGGTGCGTCGCCTCCCCCGCGGAATCCGCAGCGGCGTCACGGCTGTGTCCGAGCGGGCTGGGCATCAGACCCAGCAGCTGGCGGAGTGCATCCAATCGCCGTTGGTCGCGGGTGTCCCCGGCGTGCCCACCCAGGGCCTCGGCCCGGTCGGGGTGATCGTGGAGCCAGTTCGCATCCATCACGGTACGCAAGAGCGATTCGAGCAAAGCGCCTTCCTTCGGCGGCAGCATTCCGTGTAACGCAACCATGCCGTCGGGACCCGTCGTGAGGACGAGACGTCGCATTGCTCGCTGCCGGGCATAGGCGTCCGAGCCGGCCAGATGTGACAGCCGGATGCGCTCCACCTCGGCGCGGAGATCTTCCGGCGGCTTACCGACCGCCCACAGCGCGACAACCCTCACGTCGTCTGCGTGCTCTCGGATCGGTGCGAGCGCACCGACGTGCTCACCAGAGAGCAGCCCGGCCTTCAGCAACCCGGCCACAACTGGAAAGTCGGCCACCACCGCGGCGATGGACCGGCGGCGCCTTGCCTCGGCGGCGGAAACCCCGGTCACTCGTCCGAGCGCGGCTACGGCATCACGGGTATCGGGCATCGAGGACACAAGCGCCGCGCTGGCGGACTCGATCTCGCGGCGGATCCGTTCCAATACCCGTAGACCGTCCTCAACCGCGCCCGCTGTCCACCCGTCGGGACTTATGGTCGGCACGTGCACGTCGTCCCAGGGCGTTCGGTGCGCAGAAGCTTCGGATGGATGAAGCGGATCGCCATGGTACACGAACATATGTTCGTGCCTTCAATCGAAAAAGTCAAGGACTTTGGAGATCTTCCTTCCCCTCCAAGCAGATTCCACAGCAGTGGAGACCCGTCGTACGCAAGCGCCGCAGCTGAGCGTCAGGCGCCGCCAGCAAGTGACCGCGTCTTGCGCTCGGACAGCACGATCGCGGCAACCAGCATCCCGAGGATGATTGCCAGCGAAACGTAGGTGTTCATATGGAACCAGTGCGCGACGGACATCTTGATGCCCACGAACACGAGGATTCCGCCCAACGCGTGCGAGAGGTAGTGGAAGCGCTCCTTCGCATTCGCGAGCAGGAAGTACATCGCCCGTAGCCCGAGGATCGCGAAGGCGTTCGACGCGAACACGAGGTAGGGCTCCTGCGACACGGCGAGAATCGCAGGGACCGAGTCGACGGCGAAGATCACATCGGTCACCTCGATGACCA
Source organism: Acidimicrobiia bacterium (assembly GCA_043739745.1). Classification (GTDB taxonomy): domain Bacteria; phylum Actinomycetota; class Acidimicrobiia; order Acidimicrobiales; family JANYDT01; genus JAYUDQ01. Next base: position 2,892 of record JAYUDQ010000009.1, read on the forward strand.
CGAGTGCGGCGAACAGCGGTGTGGCCGCGCGCTTCGCATTCACCATCGTGAAGAACTTGTGCCCGTCGAACGTGTCGGTCACCGGCATGACCTTGCGCAGCAGCCCGAGTCCCCGGGTCGCACTGTCATGGCCTTCGTCCGCTCGGTGGCGGATGATCTTCACGCCGCTGAACACGAGGAACAGTCCGAACACGAGCAGGATCCACCAGAACTTCAGGATCAGCGCGGAGCCCACAAGGATGAAGATCGCCCGCAAGGTAAGCGCGCCGAAGATCCCCCAAAACAGCACCCGATGCTGGAACTTGAGGGGGATGGCCATCGTCGTGAACAGCATCGACCAGACGAAGACGTTGTCGACGCTGAGCGACTTCTCGATCAGGTAGCCGCTCATGTATTCGCCGAACGCCTGCCCGCCGAACGTGAACAGCAGTACGAGACCGAAGGAGAGTCCGCAGGCCACCCAGACGAGCGATTCGCCGAGCGCCTGTTTCGGCGTGGGCTCGTGGTCGTCGCGGTGGCGGTACAGGTCGATGCCCAGCATGAGGGCGATGACCGCGCCCAGGGCGACCCAGGCCCAGACGGGGACATCGAGGTCGGCGAACTCGGAACGTGCCGACGAGGTGGCTGCAAGGAGCATTCGAGGATTCCTTCAAAGAGTTTTCAGCCGAGACGTTGGACGTCCGCTGAAGGTCTCTCCGCCCGCTACCGGGCTGGCCCCGCCGGATCCCGGAGGATCGTGCTGACGACGGGCCTCGAGGGATACTCCCCTTCAATGGCTGTTCCCGGTTTGGGGAACCCGATCAGGCTACCGGGCGTGGTGCGGTATCCGATCAGCCGACGGCGGCGAAGAACTCGAGTAGCGCCGCGTTGACCTCGGCGGGGCGCTCCTGCTGCGTCCAATGGCCGCACCCGGGCAGGATGATCGAACGGTGAAGCTTCGGGAGGGTCTGCGCGAACTTGGCGATCGACGGCGCGCCCCACAGCGTCGGGCCGTCACGGTCGCCGCCGATGAACAGCGCCGGCACCTCGATGGCGCGGCCCCGGAACACCGAAAGGTCTTCCCAGTCGCGGTCGACGTTGCGGTACCGGTTGAGGCCGCCCGTGAAGCCGGTGCGCTCGAACTCACCGGCGTAGAAGTCGAGATCCTCCTTGGTGAGCCAGGACGGGAGGGTCGAGGGGATGGTGAAGCGATCCTTCATCCGGGCCCCATGGGGGATGGTGGCCATGGATCCCTGACCCGCGAGGACGATCGGCGCGTCGCCGGAGGCTGCGAAGTAGAACCCGAGCAGCCAGCCCCGGACATCGGCCTCGATCTCCGTTTCGGCCCGGCCGGGCTCTTGGAAGTACTCGATGTAGAACTCCTCTGCGCCGGCCATGGCCCGGAATACCACCGACGGGGGGACGTTGCCCGGTGCCGAATACGGGACCGAGAGTCCGGCGACGGCGTGGAACACGTCGGGTCGCAGCAGCGCCGACGTCCACGCAATCGGCGCACCCCAGTCGTGACCCACGATGATCGCCTGCTCCTCGCCCAACGCATGGACCAAGGCGACGTTGTCACCGACTTTGCGAAGCATCCGGTACGCGTCGATCGCGGCCGGCTGCGAGGAGCGGCCGTAGCCCCGCACGTCGATGGCGACGGCCCGGTAGCCGGCGTCGGCGAGCGCGGTGAGTTGGTGCCGGTACGAATACCAAGACTCGGGGAAGCCGTGGACGAGCAGGACGAGCGGGCCCTTGCCGGCCTCTACGCAATGGATGCGGATGCCGTTCACGGACTCAGTGCGGTGTTGCCAATCGGTCATGGCGCAGCGTTGCACGACGCAGGATGACTGGGCGACTTCCGCGCCGAACAGGTCTAGGGGGAGGAACTCGTGGTCACGGGCGTGAGCACGATGATCAACGGAAGCGTCGAGGACGGCGCCACGACGGCGGGTGTCGCTGGGCCGGCAGTGGCCGCTGGTCCGCCCACGATGACCGGTGGGATCGTGATCGGCGGCGCGGTGATCGGCGGCGCGGTGATCGGCGCAACTGTCGGGGGAGGAACGGTCACGACGGAAAGCGCGGCGGGCAGGCTGTCGTACGGGTTCGGCAGGCCGTCCTCAGTTGCGTAGAGCAGGCCGGTGTGATGGCGCCCGGCCAGTTCGCGGACGAATGGTGCCGACCCGGCCGGTACTGCGTAGACGATGTTCCAGAAGGACGACGCGGGCAGGTCGTCCATCCATGGCGGGCTTTCGTAGTGGAGGTAGGCGTCGAAGGGGCCTTCGAACGTCACGATCAAGTCCGCTGTTGTACCCCAGCACGACGCCGGCACCATGCCAGGGTTCACCGCGGCAAGGCCCCCGTTGGCGTGGACTGCGGCGACCCAGGGCAGGTAGGCCGCCAGGGATACACAGTCGGTCGTGGACTCGTCCAAGAAGATGTCGATGAGGCCGTAGAAGCGCTTATAGGCGTCGATGTCGGCCAGTACCGATGCGCGTGTGCCATACCCCGTAGCCACATAGCCGAGGACCCGGACACCTTTCGCCTTGGCCTGGCCGATCACGCGCGCATAGCCCGAGTCGGGTGCCGGGCCGGGGCCGTTCGCCGGGTTCATGACGGCCAGGCTCACGCGGGCGTCGCCGGTGTTGGCGGTGCCGAGCATGACGTCCCACAGCGGGCTCGGTGAGAAGTACGCGGGCACGCCGGCGCTGATCGGCGTGGGCGTCGTTGTGACAGTCGTAGTGGGTGCAAGAGTCGCGGGAGCCGGTGTTGCGGTCGGGGTTTCGGTGACCGGGGGCGCGGCGGGCGACGTGTCGGATGGCTTGGGCGGTGACGACGAGCACGATGCCACCACGACGGCCACAACGAACGCCACCACGACTGCGACGGCCATGAGCGCGCCACGCGCGGGGAAGCGAGTCGTGATCGTCCCAATCTAGGACAGGGCCGCAATGCTGCCGATGAAACCGCAGGAGTGTGGCCGGATGCTGGACGTGGTCAGAGCGCGGCGATGACCGTGCCGGCGATGCCGACCAACGCGATGGCCAATGTCAGCGGCGCGAGATCGTGCAGGGTGGCGGACGGTCGGCTCGTGCCGAAGTGCTTCGCTCGCTGTCGAGCCTGACGGCTGCTGGTGAGCGAGACGATGCCGCCGAGGACGAGGATCACGGCCCCGAGGAACGGGTGACCCTTGCCACTGTCGATCACCGGGATGTCCTTTGCAATGGCGATGCCGCAGGCGAGCAGCGAAAGTCCCGTGCGTTCCCAGGCCAGCCTTGTCCGCGCCCCCGCCAGGCCGGGATCGTGTCCGATCGGCTCGGCTGGGCGGGAGTCGGTCATTGCCCTGCGCGCTTACTTCTGCGGTGCAAGCGAAGCGACGATCGCAATGATGCCGACCACCGCGATCACGGCCATCAGCACCTTGGGGAGCGCGCTTGCCCGCAGCGGCTGACCGAGGCGCATGGCCCGCTCGTTCGCTCCCCACTCGCGAAGCGAGAGCACCGCAACGACGACACCGGCGAGCATCAGCGGCATCGCGATCAAACGACGCGCACCGCCCCAGCCGAACGGGGGCAGCAGATGACTCACCGCGAGACCGACGGAGATCAGCGCCAGCGACGTCCTGTTCCAGGCCAGGTATGTCCGTTCGTTCGCGTAGCTGAAGCGCGGATCGGGCTCGCCGCCGACCTCCCGGGGATCGGGACCGGTGATCCACGTAAGCGCCTTCGACACGAACATTGGCGCGCACCGTAGCGTGCGGGGATGACCGACCTATTCACCAATCCCAGCGTTATGCCGACCTTGATGACTGGCATCGCAGCGTTGACGCTCTGCGGGCCAGGGGTCCGGTCCAGTGGGTCGACGAGTCGGCCATGGGCTTCACCCCGTTCTGGTCGGTGATCGGTCGCGAGCAGGTGATGGCCATGGAACGCCAGCCCGATCTGTTCACGAACGAGCCGAACGCCGTGCTGGGCCGAGTCGCGGACATTGAACGCCAGCGGGCGTCGGGCGGCATCTCGCGTTCGGGTTCGGTGCCCACTTCTGTCTCGGCGCACAGCTCGCCCGCATGGAGCTGCGCACCGTCTTCCGCGATCTGCTTCCCCGCCTCGCCTCTATCGAGCTGGCCGGTGCTCCGAAGAGCATGAGGACCACGTTCGTCGGTGGACCGAAGTCGCTCCCCATCCGCTACGAGCTTGCCGCTCGCCGAAGTTCGCGCTCGAGGATCTCGGCGAAGCGGTCGGATGCGCGATCTGGGCGAACGGAAAGGTTCGCTGGGGTCGCCGTCGCGGGTATGGGTGTGACGATCATGGCGGCGGCGCGATCGAGGTCACGGAGGAACGACCGGTAGCGGCCCGCGGTCGTGCCGGGGACTGCGGGTTGCGATGTGGGCGCGGCGGGCGGTGCGGCCGGCTCCTTCGTGACGAGGCCGACGCATTGCAGGGCGCGGAACGCGGCGAGCACCACTTCGAAGCATCGGCGATCGC
>JAYUDQ010000010.1:0-17160 GCA_043739745.1 Acidimicrobiia bacterium
CGCAGACACGACCACGGTGCCTACCGAATCGCGTTTGGCGAACACCATCGCGTAACGTCTCCGCGTCGCACGACCGAGGGGGAGCTCATGGGCTACGCAGGGGAACGTCGCATCCACGATGCGGACAGCCACGTGATGGAGACCCCGGGCTGGCTCTCGGGCTATGCCGATCCGGACATCCGTGAGCGGCTCATGGAGATGGACCTGAACGGCACCGCTCCGGGTGAGCACGAGCGGATCGAGCGGAACCGCGCCGATCATGTCGATCCGGGCTACCGCAGTGAGGACGCCACGCAGCTCATGCTGCGCAAGAACTGGGCGGCCACGGGCAGCTTCCTGCCCGGCGATCGCCCGGCTGCGCTTGACCTGCTCGGCTTCGCCAGCCAGCTCGTGTTCAACACATTCGCGTCGGGCGCGCTGGCCCGCGCCGAGCAGCATGGTGATCACGACGTCACCTATGGCATGGCTCGCGCCCACAACCGCGCCATCACCGACTTCTGCTCGGTCGACGAGCGCTTGCTGCCGGTGCTCTACACGCCCCTCGCCGATTTCGAGCGCAGCGCGGCGATGGCCGAGGAGGCGATCGGGATGGGTGCAGCCGCGCTGATGATCCCGCACGCCTGCCCGCCGGGTCATTCGCCGAGCCATCTTTCGCTCGAACCCGTCTATGCGGCCTGTGCCGAGGCCGGTGTGCCTGTGGTGCTCCATGTCGGGGGCGGCGGCCAGCTGATGGACCCGAACTACTTCCTGAACGGCCGTCCTCTGGTGAAGGACTTCCACGGCGGCGACGGCAACTTCAAGTCGATCGACTACCTGAGCATCCCGGTGCCGGTGATGCAGACGCTGGCCGCGCTGGTGGTCGACGGTGTTCTCCTGCGCCATCCGAACCTCCGCATCGGTGTGATCGAGCTCGGCGCATCCTGGTTCCCCGGCTTCATCCGCAACCTCGACTCGGCATGGTCGGCGTTCCGCAAGAACGAGGATCGACTCCAGGCCATGGAGCTCAAGCCGTCGGAGTACTGCCTGCGCCAGATGCGGGTGACGCCGTACCCGCACGAGGACACCGGCTGGATCGTGCAGAACTCCTCCGACGAGGTGTGCCTGTTCTCCTCGGACTTCCCCCATGTCGAGGGTGGCCGCAACCCGCTGGCCCGCTTCGACCGCTCGCTCGAAGGCTGCTCGCCGCGGGCGGTGCAGCGCTTCTACTGGGACAACTTCGTGGATCTGATGGGCCCACAACTGGCCCGCCGCAACCTGCCGCACGAGGTACTCGCGGCCTGATCAGTGCGCTTGGTCGGTTCTTCTCGTTGCACAGCCGAGTGGTGGTGGTGCGTCCGGCGTCGTTCCGTCCGGCGCCCCGGGTGCGCAGGATCAACTCTGCGGCGATCTGGATGACCGAAGGGTCCGCGATGACCCCGATCCGCCGCAGCTGCGATCTGGATCGCCGCACCCCATCGACTGCGGCGGTTTGGATCACGACCGAGCCGTCGCGGACCGTGCCCGGCGACCTACGAGTCGGCTTGGGGTCGGGACCGGGCGGGACCTGGCGGGACCGGTCGAGAGCGCCCGAGAGCTGATCGAGAACGCCTCGATCCAACCGTTGCGTCGTTCCTCTTCGCCTTGGTGGCGGATCGGGGTTGCCAGGACCGGCTCCGGCGATCAAGAACACCGTAGGGTTGATCCTGCGCGTCGGGGTGTTTCGGCTGCGTCGGCGAGCGGGCGGCCTTGGCGGGCGACCGCGTTACGACGACTTCTTCTCGTTGCGGAGCCGGGTGCTGGTCTGCTCGAGCGCCCGCCGTTCCTCCGCTGAAAGGCTCTCGATGCCGTGCTTCGAGATCTTGTCGAGTAGCGAATCGATGTCTTGGGCGACGCCGCTTGGCGGGCTGGCTGTCGATGGCGCGTCGACCACCCGGAGACCTGAGCGCTTGCGGGCGGAGCGGCTCTTGCGGGGCTTGCGGGTATTCGTCGGACGCGGGGCGCGGCCGGTGCGGGTTGACTTCGCCCCGGGCAGGGGAACTCGGGGGATCCACGGCAGGTCGACGGCGAGCCCGAGCGAGCGGAGCAGGATGAGCGCGGCGACGAGGATGGCGGACAGGACACCGAGCCCCGCCCACTGCCGGTCGCCCATGTAGTTGATGACCTCGAGGCCGACAACGACAAGGGCGACGATGCGCGAGGGGATGCCGAAGAAGAACCGGAGGTTGGGGAACTCGATGGCGAAGGAGACGAGCAGCGCCAGTTCTAGGAGTCGGACCCCGTAGACGGGGGTGTTGAGCGCCAGCCCGACGGCGGACCCGACCGCGATCAGCGCAGCCAGGAACTGCGCCATGCGCACCCGGCCGACGAGCCGCTCGACTTCTCGGCCGAACCAGTAGACGAGGAAGATGCCGAGCACCATGAAGATGTCGGGCCTCACGTTCGCCAGCGGCCAGCTCACGACACGCCAGAGCTGTCCACGCTTCACCTGCGACGGGATCATCGCCATGTCCACGACGGCCTGCGGCGAGAGAGCCCACAGCACTACTGAGCATGCGGCGAGGATCGCCACAAACGCGCAGGTGCCGACCTCGAAGGTGCCAATGGTGAACCACGGATCGTTGGGGCCGCGGCCACCAGGGCCTATGCGGAGGTTGCTGCGGGCCATGCGGTCCTTTCCGCGCCAGCGGTCGCCTGTTGCGCGGTGAATTCGGTGTTCATTCGAACGTTCGGAGTTCTCACTCGAAGAGGTCGGGCTGCTCTCGCGAGATGCGGGCGAACAGCGGCTGGAAGTTGAACCACCCGGCGACGTGGCCGCCCACCTGCGACGCGGTCAGCTTGGCCATCTCCGGGTCGATGATGACCGGCTTGCCGGCGGCCTCGGCGAGGAGCTGCGCCTGGCAGGAACGCTCCATCGTGACGAACCACCACACGGCTTCTTCGACCGTGTGGCCAACCGTCAGTAGGCCGTGGTTGCGGAGGATCACGGCCTTGTGCTCGCCCAGCGCGTAGCCGATGCGCTTGCCCTCCTCGGTGTCGAGTACCACGCCGGAGAAGTCGTCGAAGAGGCTGTGGTCGTCGTAAAACGCGCACGAGTCCTGGGTGATTGGATCGAGCAGCCGTCCGAGCGAGGACCAGCTCTTGCCGTAGATGGAATGCGAGTGGGCGGCACCTATGACGTCGGGTCGGGCGGCGTGGACCTGCGAATGGATGGCGAAGGCGGCCTGATTGACCGGCTGCGTGCCGTGGACGATCTTGCCGTCGTGGCGGACCAGCAGCAGGTCGCTGACCCGGATGTGGCCGAAGTGCATACCGAACGGGTTGACCCAGAAGTGGTCGGTCAGCTCGGGATCGCGGGCCGTGATGTGGCCGGCCACGCCTTCGTCGAAGCCGAACTTGCTGAAGAGCCGGAAGCCGGCCGCGAGCATCTGCTTGCGGTGGAGGCGCTCGTCCTCGACCGACCGCTCGGCGGGTGCGGTGATGGCGAATCCGCCTGCTCCGGCGATGCGCTGGATCTGTTCGGTTCCGGTGTCAGCCATTGGGGTCCCCCTGGTTCGGTCGTACCTGCAGCTTCGGTTGGGTGAAGTCTACGGTGCCATGCCGGCCTTCGGACAGCGACGCGGCCGGCCTTCGGACAGCGACGCGATCGTGGCCTGGTGGCTCGGGTTCGGTCTCCGTGCACCTCGAGGCAAATGGGTCGTCAGCCGGACAGGACCGCGTCGCTGAGCGCGGGCCATGCTGCGAGGGCCCAAGGTCCGAACTCGAGGTTCGTCAGGCACACGAGCGACACATCGGCTGCCGGGTCGACCCAGAGGAAGGTCCCGGTTCCGCCGAAATGCCCGAACGTTGCCGGGGAGTTCGAGTGTCCTGTCCAGTGTGGGTGCTTCGATCCTCGTATCTCGACGCCGAGGCCCCACGGATTCGGATCGAAGCGGGCCACGTCCGGGAGCACACCGGCCAGTGCCGGGAACTGCACGGCCGTGAAGTCGGCCATCGTCCCGGGCGCGAGCAGCGTCGGGCGGAGCAGTTCCCGGGCGAAGCGGGCGAGGTCGTCGACGCAAGACCAGACGTCCTTGGCCGACGATCCCCGCAGCTGCGTCATCGCCATTCCCAACGGCTCGAAGACGGCGGCACGGACGTACTCGGCCGCGCTCATCCCCGACGCGTCGGCCAGGGCTGCGCCGAGCCGTTCGAAGCCGGTGTTCGAGTAGATCCGCCGAGTTCCCGGTGCGGCCAGGACGTTCTCGCCGTTGAACCCGTACCCTCCGGCGTGGGCGAGCAGGTGGCGGATCGTGGATCCGGGTGGGCCGCACGGCTGGTCGAGCCGGAGCGTGCCTTCTTCGATAGCGACCAGGATGGCCATCGCCAGCAGGGGTTTTGTCACCGAGGCGATACGCACGAGGTGATCCGTTCTCCCCCGGGCCTGGCGGATTCCTTCCGGACCGACAACTGCTGCCGCCGCGAATCCGACACCCCAACGCTCGCGCCAGGTGTCGATGTCGACCAGCGGGTCGGGCCTGACCACTACTCGGCGGCGGGACCGGCGGTCGGGCGCAGGTCCACGCGGAACGTGAGGATCCCGTCCTCGATCGTCGCGACGGCATCGCCGATCAGTGCGTAGTCGAGGAAGTCCTGCTGGGCCCGTTCCCTGAAGCGGACACGCTCGGCGCCTTCGACGGGGGGGAGTGGACGGTTCCGGACGGCTTTGGCCCGCTCCCGGAAGCGCTCGGTGAATGCGTCGAGATCGAGGGTGTCGGCCACGCGGCAAACCCTACGTGACGGGCCCGTGCGGCACCGTCGAACATCGCTGGGAGCCCGGTCGGACCGCCAATTGTGACGCGCGTCACGAATCGACAGTAGCGCGGACGCGCAAGTAGGGGCACCGCACCCGGTAGGATCTCTGCCCGATACGACCACGAACAGACACAGCAGTAGGAGCGGCACGTGAAAAAGGGACGGCATCGGCGCTTCGAAGAGGCTCGGGCCCTCAAGCGCATCACCTTCGAGCCGAGCGCCGAACCCTGTGCCGAGTGCGGGGCCGGTGCCCAGGCGCCATGTGCCTCGTGGTGCCTGGCCCGTGTGCCCGACGACGACGAGCTTGATGGGGACGAGTTCGACGACGACGACGTGGATGGGGGCCAGCCACTCCACGTGATTGCTGCGTATGACGATGCACCGGCCAAGGACGCCGCGAACTACTGACATTCGAACGCCGCAGGTTCTTCTTGGCGGCATGAAGCCGTGCACGCCACCCCCGAAGAGGACCTGAGAACATGACCGAATCCGTAGTAGTAGCCGCATCCGCAGGAACCGAGCCCGAGCTCCGCAACATCGCCATCGTGGCCCACGTCGATCACGGCAAGACCACCCTCGTCGACTCCATGCTCCGCTTCGCCGGGGCCTTCGGTGCCCGCGAGGTCGCCGTCGACCGCATCATGGACTCGAACGACCAGGAGCGCGAGCGCGGCATCACCATTTTCGCGAAGCAGGCCTCGGTCCGCTGGCAGCACTACAAGATCAATATCGTCGACACGCCGGGCCATGCCGACTTCGGCGGCGAGGTCGAGCGCGGTCTGCACATCGTCGATGGTGTCCTCCTCTTGGTCGATGCGGCCGAGGGCCCCCTGCCGCAGACCCGTTACGTGCTGACGAAGGCGCTGGCCCGCCACCTCCCGGTGGTCGTGGTCGTCAACAAGGTCGATCGGCAGGACGCCCGGTCCGAAGAGGTGCTCGACGAGATCTACCAACTCTTCTTCGACCTCGATGCCCACGACCACCACATCGACTTCCCGGTCATCTCCGCCGTCGCCCGTGAAGGCCTGTCGATGGTCGGCGTCGGCATGCCCGGACCCACCGACGACCTGACCGCGCTCTTCGAGGCCATCGTCAAGACGATCCCGGCACCGTCGGGCGATCCCGACGCGCCGCTGCAGGCCATCGTCAACAACCTGGACGCATCCGAGTACCTCGGCCGCCTCGCCGTCGGCCGGGTGCAGCAGGGCACGATGCGCAAGGGTGAGCTGGTCGCCGTGTGTGGTGCCGAGCCGGCCGAGGGCGTGCCGGGCGGGCTCATCAAGCGCAAGCTCGGCGGGCTGATGGCCTTCGACGGTGTGAAGCGCGTCGAGGTCGATTCGCTGCCCGCCGGTGACCTGTTCGTGGTGGCCGGATTCCCGGAGATCGAAATCGGCGACACGCTCGCCGATGCACTCGATCCGAAGCCCCTCGAGCGCCTCACCGTCGATGAGCCGGTGCTGGCCATGACGTTCGGCGTCAACACCGCCCCGACCGCGGGCAAGGACGGCAAGTTCCTCACCTCCCGCCATCTCCGTGAGCGACTCGACCGCGAGATCCTCGGCAACGTGTCGATCCGGTTGCGGGATACGGATTCGCCCGAGGTCATCGAGGTTGCCGGACGCGGCGAGCTGCAGCTGGCCGTGCTCATCGAGGCCATGCGCCGCGAGGGCTACGAGATGCAGGTCAGCCGGCCGGAGGTCATCACGAAGATGGTCGACGGCCATCGCCACGAGCCGTACGAAGAGGTCACCGTCGACGTGCCGGACGACTATGTGGGCGTCGTCACCCAGTCGATCGCGCCCCGCAAGGGCTCGATGACGGACATGCGCCCCGGCGACACGAACCGCACGATCCTGCAGTTCAACTGTCCGTCCCGCGGCCTTCTCGGCCTGCGTAGCGAGCTGCTCACCCAGACCCGCGGCACTGCCCTCATCAGCCAGCGCCACGCCGGCTTCGTCCCGTGGGTCGGCGATCTGCCGCACCGCCTCGGCGGGGCCATGATCAGCGACCGTGCCGGCGTCACCACCGGCTACGCCATGGACAACCTGCAGTCGCGCGGCACCTTCATCGTCGACCCCGGCGAAGAGGTCTACGAGGGCATGGTTGTCGGCGAGAACGCCCGTTCCGACGAGATGCTGATCAACGTGGTGCGGGAGAAGGCGAAGAACAACATCCGCACCCACAGCCACGACGACGCGGTGAAGCTGCCGCCGAAGCGGGAGATGACACTCGAGTTGGCCATCGAGTTCATCGCCGCCGACGAGCTGGTCGAGGTCACCCCGTCCGCCATCCGGATCCGCAAGCGCCTCCTGCGGGAAGAAGATCGTCGCCGGACGCGCCGCTGAGCGTGCTTCTCGGCCGGGCGTGGCTCACGGACTGCGTCGATCAGCTCACGCGACGCTCATGGCGTGATCACGAACCGGCCCGTTCCCGTTCGTAGGGTTCCCGTCATGCGAAAGATACTTCCCCTCGCCGTCTTCTCGCTCGTCGTGCTGCTCGGATCGCTGCCGCTATCGAGGCTGGATTCGGTCGCGACCGCGTCCGTGCGGTCGGTGTCGGTCCGCTCGGTGGCTGTCCGGCCGGTGACGACCACCAAGAAGCGCACGGTCACGACGAAGCGAAAGACCGTCACCACCAGGAAGGCGGGGACCAGGACCACCGTGGCGCGTGTCGCCGTGGCCAAGACCGTGCCGGCACTCGTCGTCGAGACTGCGGTGACGCCGACAACGCCGGCCAACCCGGTCCCGACCGGTGTTCCTGTCGTAGCCGTACCCGCTGTCGTGGCCGTGCAGGTTGTCCCGGTCACCGTCCCGGCCACTGATGCCGTCGGCAACCCGGGAGCGGCCGATTCGACGGTGCCGGGCGCGACGACCACGGCAGCGCCCCAGACCACCACGACTGCGCCCTATCCGGCCGGCGCCAACCCGCCGACCCGGGCCACGGCTGCGTCGATGGACCCCTACCGCGGCCTCGGAACGTGGGTCGACTCCTTCGACTGGACGGTTCAGAAGGGCGGCAAGACGCCACGGGTGAACGCAGCCACGGTCGACGTGATGGCTGCGACCGGCGTCCAGACGATCTTCATCCAGGCCTCCCGCTACGACTCCGCCGACGTCTCGGAACCAGAGCGCCTCCTCCCGATCATCAGCCGGGCCCATGAGCTCGGCCTGTTCGTGGTCGCCTGGTACCTGCCCACCTTCGTTGACGTCAATGCCGACCTGCGCCGCACGGTGGCCATTGCCAACCTCGACGTCGACGGCGTCTCGATCGATATCGAGGCCCGAAACGTGGCCAACGTTCCTGAGCGCAACCGCCGCCTCGTCAGCTACAGCCAGTCCCTGCGCACGCTGCTCCCGGGCCGATTCATCTCGAACAACATCGTGCAGCCGAACATCCTCGATGCCGTGGCGAACCTGTGGCCGACCGAGTACGGCAAGGGACCGGCCGGCATCGCGTCGTATTGGGCGCCGTTCCCATACATCGAGATTGCGCCGTTCTACGACTTCTGGATGATCCAGAACTACTGGACGCAGCGCAGTGCCGGTGGGGGCTGGCGGGATTCGTACAAGATCTCGATCGACAACGCAACGCGGCTGCGGTCCGTGCTGGGACGCCCGGATCTGCCGATCCAGCTGATCGGAGGCGTCGGCGACAAGCCGATGACCACGAATGACCTGGCCGGCATGTTGCAGGCCAATCGTGATGTCGGCGGAACCGGCCTCAGCTTCTACGACTGGCTCGTGACGCCGAAGACCTGGTGGCCGACGTTCTGGAACGCCCGCTCCATCGCCCCCGGACAGTCCGTCGATGCCCGTTTCGTCCCGGTTGCGCCGCCGGTCTACGTCGCTCCCGCCCAGCCCGTACTCCTGCCGCCGACCACGACGATCCCGGCCCCGACCGTGCCCCCCGCCGTGGCGGTCGCCCCGACCGTACCTGCGCTCCCGACGGTGCCTGCGTCCCTGACCACGCCCGGCCCGACGACGACCCCGCCGGCCACGCTCATCCTCGTCGGCTAGCCGGGCCGGCGCGGCGATCGCTCGGTTCGACGGCCGGGCGGTAGCGTGCGGTGGTGGACCGCGCCCACTCCGACGAAGCCCATCCCAACGACGCCCACCCCGACGACGCCGCACTGATTGCTGCACTGCGTGCTGCGCTCGCGCCGTCGCGTGTCCTCGCTTCGCCGTTCGAGAAGGTGCTCTACGCAAAGGACGCGTCGGCCATCGCCGGTTCCGACCCTGGCGTGATCTGCCTGCCGCTCACCACGGCCGAGGTGCAGGCGTGCGTGCGCATCGCCAACGCGCATGGGCGGCCGATAACGCCACGCGGCTCCGGCACCGGTCTGGCCGGGGGAGCGGTGCCACTCGAACGTCCCGTCGTCATCGTCACGACCAAGATGAACCGGGTGTTGGAGATCGACGAGGACGACCGCATCGCGTGGGTCGAGCCGGGCGTGATGAACCTCGATCTCACGAAGGCGGTCGCCCACATGGGCTTGCACTACGCGCCCGATCCGTCGAGCCAGCAGACGTGCTCGATCGGCGGCAACGTCGGCACAAATGCGGGCGGCCCGCACTGCCTTCTCCACGGAGTTACAAGCGCGCATACGATCGCGGTCGAGGTCGTGCTGCCCAACGGTGAACTGACCGTGCTCGGCAGCCTCGACGCCGACGGTCCGGGCTACGACGTGCGCGGCCTGTTCGTCGGTAGTGAGGGGACGATGGGCATCGCCACACGGATCGCCGTGCGCCTGATGCCCAACGCGCCGGCCGTGCGCACGCTGCTCGCCGACTTCGTGACGATCAGGGACGCATGCGCGGCGGTGAGCGCGATCATCGCCGGCGGAACGCTGCCGGCTGCGCTCGAGATGATGGATGCGAACTGCATCCGCGCCGTCGAGAACTGGGCGAAGGCGGGCCTGCCACTCGACGCCGGCGCGGTCCTGCTGGTCGAAGTCGAAGGGGTACCCGAAGGGGTGGCCGGTGCGTCCGAGCGCATCGATGCCACCGTTCGCCGTTGCGGCGCCCGCTCGGTGCGTGTCGCCGTGTCGGCTGAGGAGCGGGCGCTGCTGTGGAAGGCCCGCAAGTCGGCATTCGGCGCTATTGCCAACATCAAGCCGAACTACTACCTGCACGACGCCGTGGTGCCCCGGACGCGCCTCGTCGAGGTCATGGAGCGCGTCACCGAGATCGCCGAGCAGCAGGACCTCATCGTGCTCAACGTGTTCCATGCCGGCGACGGGAACCTGCATCCGCTTCTGGTCTTCGACAAGCGTGAGCCCGGTGCCACCGAACGCGTCCATGAGGCCGGCCGACAGATCATCGAGGCGTGCATTGCGGCGGGCGGGATGCTGTCCGGCGAGCACGGCATCGGCCTCGAGAAGCGTGACTACATGGCGCTCGTGTTCTCGGCCGTCGACCTCGACCACCAGGCCCGCGTGCGAAACGTCTTTGACCCGCTCAACCGTTGGAACCCGGGCAAGGTGCTGCCGAGTGGCGCGTCGTGTGGCGAGCTGCACGAGCATGCGATCGCGGCCGGGGCATGGGTGTGATGCAGCTGACGATGCGGCCTCCGGGCGCCGCACTCACCGCGTTCGCTGAAGAGGTCGGATCGTCTGGTGCGGTCGCGGTGATCGGCGGCCGGACCCAGTGGGATGCCGGCGGGCCGGCCGATCCGGGCGTTCGGCTGGTGCGGGCACCGAGCGGGATTGTCGAGCTGGAACCAGCCGAACTGGTGGTGCGCTGCGGGGCGGGCACGAGCGTCGGTGAGCTCGATTCGGCGCTGGCCGAGCACGGGCTGATGAGTCCGATCGATGCGGTGCTGCCTGAGGATGCGACGGTTGGCGGAGTCTTCAGCGTCGGCCATACCGGTATCCGTCGGCTCCGCTACGGGCATATCCGTGACCTCCTGCTCGAAGCCCGCTACGTGGCCGCCGACGGTGAGCTGGTGAAGGCCGGCGCGCCGGTGGTCAAGAACGTCACCGGCTACGACCTGTGCCGCATGCTGGTCGGGGCGCTCGGAACCGTCGGGCTGATCGGCGAGGTCGTGCTTCGGTGTCGTCCGCTGCCAGCAGTACGGGAATGGTTCTCGTCGACGACGGCTGACCCCTTCGCGCTGCGGCGGTCGCTGTTCGGTGCCTCCGCCGTCGTGTGGGACGGCGAGTCGACGTGGGTCCTGCTCGAAGGCGACGCGGCTGAGGTCGGTGCGGGTCGGACTTCGTTGGGGAATGGCTGGGTTTCGACTGCGGCGCCGAGCATCGCGCCCGGTCGTGCCTCGATGAGACCGCGTGAGCTGCGGTCGTTGCGCGGCTCCGCGCACACCGGTTGGCTGGCCGAGGTCGGGGTGGGCACGGTGCACGGTCTCGCCAGCCCGGAGCCGCCGTTGGCCGCGTCGGTCGCCGCACTGTGCGCGGAGCTGAAGCGGACATTCGATCCGACTGGCCGCCTGAACCCCGGGCGGCGACCGTGGTGAGTGCTGCACCGTCTGCGGGGTCGAAGTCCAGCGTGGCGCGCGTGCTGGGTCTCGACGACGATCTCCTCGCGGCGTGCGTGTCCTGCGGACTCTGCCTCCCGCATTGCCCGACGTATCGGGTGACCGAGGAGGAATCGGCCTCACCGCGAGGACGCATCACGCTGATGCGGGCTGCCGAGAAGGGGGAGGTGCCGATCGACGGCGACTTCGTCGACTTCATGCAACGTTGCGTGATGTGCCGGGGTTGCGAGACGGCCTGCCCTTCTGGAGTGCACTTCGGGGAGCTGATGGAGGGCACCCGCACCGCGTTGGCGGCCTCTGGTCACGGAGCGCCTCGACTGATGCGATGGGGGCTCGCTGTGCTCCGCCATCACCGGACCGTCGTGGCCGGATCGCGGATCCTCGGCGTCGCGCAGCGGATGCACCTCGTGCCCGCTTCGCTCGTCTCGAAGATGGGATTGCCTGCGCGCATACCGTTGCGACCAGAACGTCTGCGCGCTGACGAAGGGAGCGTCGATGCGTGGTTGTTCACGGGTTGCGTGATGGACGCGTGGCAGCGCGACGTCCACGCCGCCGCGCTCCGGGTCATGCGGGCCACCGGCGCGACCGTCGGGTTGCCGCAGCGGGGCGGTGAGTGCTGTGGCGCGCTCCATGCACATGCTGGGCTCGCCGAGGGCGCTCGGAGGCTGGCGACGCGGGTCATGCGAGCCTTCCCGGGCGAGGGGGCGATCGTGGTCGATTCGGCCGGTTGCGGTGCGGCGCTGAAGGACTACGGGCATCTGTTGGGCACGCCTGAGGCCGCGGCGTTCACTGCTCGTGTGCTGGACATCGGCGAGTGGCTAGCGGCCCGCATCGACCGGCTCCCTCGGCCTGCCGGGCGGCGCTACCCAGGGATTGTCGCAGTCCAGGACGCGTGCCATCTCCGGCACGTCCAGCGGGCCCATGTACCGGTTCGTACGGTGTTGGCGCCCTACGCCGACCTCGTCGAGCTTGACGACGACGGGCGGTGCTGCGGGGCCGGCGGCAGCTACCAGCTCACCCAACCGGAGCTCGCCGAAGCGATACGCGCGCAGAAGGTCGCGGCGATCGGGCGCACGGGCGCGACCGTGGTCAGTAGCGGCAACCCGGGTTGCTCGATGTGGCTCGAAGCGGCGGGGCTCAGGGTCCGCCATCCCGTGCAGATCCTCGACGAGGTATTGCAGCTGGGCGGCGTGTCGACATGAGCGGGCTGGAGGAGATACGCGATCAGCTGGCCGTCGCCATCGAAGCCCTCGCCGACGAAGCGCTGCGGCTTCTGCGAGTGGCGCAGCAGACCGGCGACGAGTTGGACCGTCGTGACGTGCTCGCTGCGGAGAAGCGCATCACCCGTGCCCGTCGAGCCGTTGAGAAGGCTGCGCATCTGCTCGACGGTGACGCCGCCGGTGACGACGGCGACTGAGTTTGTCTGACGCTCTTGCGACCAGTGGTGCAAAGGAGCGATTGCGGTCAGCCGATCAATCGCTCGAACCACGTCTCGCGGCCGAACCCACCGATCGATTCGTGGGTGATCCGGAACCCGCAGCGACGCGATGTCACCGGCGCGCGCACTCCGACGGCAGGCCGGCGATTCGGTTGTCAAAGACCAGCTGCTGCGTCGAAGCCGGCCGGGTTGATTCCCGATCCGGTCAACGGCGGCGGTTCGATTGGGTTGTCAAAGCTGTGGTTCTGGTCGAAGCTCCTGCGTTCTCTTCGGTTATCGGTCGATTTTGGTAGCGCGGGCGATGACCTCCCCCGTGGTTCGGTCGAGGATGGTGACGGTGCCGTCTGCCTCGAGGTGGGCTTTGAGTTCTTCAACGTGGAGGTGGCGGTGGTGGGCGTCACAGAACAGGCCGAGGACTTCGACGTCGGTGAAGCCGTGGTCGAGGAGCCATTCGTTGAGGTGGTGGACGTGACATCGTGATGCTGGTGCCCGGCAGTACGGGAAGATGCAGTGTCGATCGCGCACTTCGATGGCGAGGCGTTGCAGGAGTGTGGGCTCGCGTCGCATTCGTGCGAATTTGAGGATCGCACCGTCCGCCCCCTGGTAGTAGGCGTACAGATCATTCCTCAAGGGGTCGAACAGGTCAGCGGTGACGGGTATGGGGCCGTGGCCGAGAATCTCGGCTTCGTAGCGGTCCACGTCGAACACGATCACGACGGCCGGCTTGGCGGAACGAACAGTGACCGGGTGGTTGCCGAGGAGATCGGCGACAGGTCGGATCGGCGGGCTCCCTCGGCGAGCATCGTCGTTGTGGGTCTCGCATCCACGGGTCTTGACGTTGTCCGTCTCGGTGTGCGCGTTGTGAGGCTCACCGCTGCGGGCGTCAACGGTCGGGTGTGGGTCGTGGCCACGGGCGAAGTCCGTCGCCGGGCCGAACTCGGAGTCGTGCTCTCGGTCGCGTTCGTCTCCAGGTGTTGCGGGGGGACGCGTGAGCGGGCTGGGGAGAATGCCGAGCAGCTGGAGGAGTGCATCGAGGCGACGTTGGTCCCGGCTATCACCGCCGTGGTCGCCGAGTCGCGGGGCTCGTTCCGGATGGTTGTGTCGCCAGTTGGCATCCATGAGGGTGCGCAGGAGTGATTCGAGCATTGCGCCTTCGCGCGGTGCGAGCAGGCCGTGAATGGTGATCATCCCCTCCGGTCCAGCGCCGAGGACGAGTCTCCGGAGTGCCTGTTGACGCGCAGCGGTGTCGTCGCCCGCGGTGTGGGAGAGCCGCATCTGTTCGACTTCGTGACGCAGATCCTCGGGCGGACGGCCGACGGCCCAGACGGCGATTGCGTTCACATCGTCGGCGTGGGCTCGGATCGGGGCCAGTGCGGCGATGTGCTCGCTGGAGAGCAAGCCGGTGCGGAACAGCCCAGCAACGACCGGGTGCTCATTCATGATCGCCGCGACGCACCGCCGCCGGCGGGCCTCGGCCGCCGACGTGCCGGTGATGCGGGCCAGCGACGTGACTGCGTCGCGGGTATCGGGCATGGCGGTGACGAGCGCCGCGGCAGCGGCTTCAACTTCTCGGCGGATCCGTTCCAGGACTCGGAGCCCGTCCTCCACCGCATCGACCGTCCAGCCGACCGGTATCACCGTCTCGACTCGGACGGCATCCCAGGGTGTCTGGTGGGCCCGCCGATCTGTCGCGGACGAAGTTGATGAGCTGAACACGAACATATGTTCGCACAGATGAGCGAATCCGTCAAGCTGTTTCACGCCATTCCAGGAATTCCTTTGCGCAACGAGACCGCCTGAGGGTCGATCCTGGCCTAAGGGGATGGTCAAGGGGTCGGCTGGGCGGCTAACCCATCGGCTAGGGGATGGCTGGGGGCCTCAGGTGCCACCAAGGGATGCAAGCGCGGCAATCGGGGCCGGGTCGCCGAAATGCGCGAAGCGGTCGGCGTCGGTGAGCGGGATGCGACCCCACAGTCCCAGCACGAGATCCGAAGCCGTGCCCCGGATCGCCGCAGCGCCCTTGCCGTGCTCCTTCGTGATCGTGACCGTACCGCCGGTGATGTCGAGCATCCACTCGCCCTCGATGTCGGTGCAGTGCAGGTGCACGGTGCCGCCGAGGGTGAAGTCGGGTCGCTTCGCCAGGTGCCGATTTCCCATGAGGAAGTACTCGTCGATCCCGTCGACCGCGAGCTCCGGGGCGATCGGCGAACCGGCGCCGATGGCACCTTCGGCGTCCCAACGGTGGATCGAGTGCTCCTGCGCCTGGCGACGCGACCAGAACGAGACGACGTCGGGCCCCCCGAGGAACGTCCAGGCGGGCGCGTCGGGCGGCGTCTCACGGAGCGCCGTCACGAGCGCATCGGCACTGGTCCGGTAGTACGCGCGCAGAGCATCATGGTCGTCGGGTGGCGCTTCGAGCGAGCTGGCGGGCGCGGGTGCGAGCGCACCCGTCGTCACGACGGCGAGTGCCATGCGGTGCACCCGTCCGAGATGGCCGATGAGGCGGGCGAGGTCCCAGCCAGGGCAGGCCGGTACGAGCTGCGTGAGGTCGCCGTCGGCGATGGTCGTGATGATGGCGAGGTCGCCCACGAGCGACTCGACGAAGGCGTCGTGATCCATGTCAAGCGCCCTCATCGAACCGTCCGGAAGAAGGCCCGTACGTCGTCGACGAGCACAGCCGGCTGCTCCAATGCGGCGAAGTGTCCGCCTCTTTCGAACCGTGTCCACCTGGTGATGTTGTACTGCCGGTCGGCCCATACCCGGGGAGGCTGGTACAGCTCTTTCGGGAAGATGGCGGCACCGGTGGGCACGGGAACCGGCGGTGCCGCCTTGCGCCGACCCGGACCTATCGTCTCGTAGTACAGCCGCATGGAGGAGTTGATCGTTCCGCTGGCCCAGTAGATCGTGAGGTTCGTGCACAACTCGTCGAGCGTGAACACGCTGAACGGGTCGCCGTCACAGTCGCCCCACTGACGGAACTTCTCCAGAATCCAGCCCGCAAGCCCGGACGGCGAGTCGGTGAGTCCGTAGGCAAGTGTTTGCGGCCGGGTGCCCTGGATGGCCTGATAGCCGGTCTCGTGGTCGCGGAAGTTGGCCATATGGGCAACACCGGCCATCTCTTCTGGCAGCACGCCTGCCATCACATCGCTGCTGTCGGCAGGGGGCCCGGCCACGACCATGTTCAGATGGATGCCGACCACATGCGATGCGTCCTGTGAGCCGAGATGGGTGGTCACGATCGCGCCCCAGTCGCCGCCCTGCGCGCCGTAGCGGTCGTAGCCGAGGGCCGCCATTAGGGCTGCGACTGTGGTCGCCACCCGCTGGATGTTCCAGCCTCGCTCGTGCGTCGGTCCGCTGAAGCCGTAGCCGGGCATCGACGGGCACACGACATGGAACGCGTCGGCCGCATCGCCACCGTGGGCGACCGGATCCGTAAGTGGACCGATGATCTTCTCGAACTCGGCGATGGACCCGGGCCAGCCGTGGGTGATGACGAGAGGGAGTGCGCCCGCATGCGGCGAGCGGGCATGGAGGAAGTGGACGTTCTGCCCGTCGATGGTGGTCGTGAACTGCGGCCACCGGTTGAGGCGGGCCTGTGCCGCGGGCCAGTCGAACTCGTCGGCCCAGTACGTGCACAGACGTTTGAGGGCGCTGATGTCGGTCCCGTACTCCCATGCCGCATCTGCCAGCTGGTCGGGCCATCGGGTGTTGTGCAGCCGGGCGCGCAGGTCGGCGATGACGTCGTCGCCGACGTCGATGGTGAACGGTGACAGGTCGGCCACGGGGTCAGCCCCGGACGATCTCGGCCACGGCCCGTAACTGCGACGGCGGACCGGAGAGCAGCAGCGTCGTGATGCACGACTCGTCCCACATGGCCAGATCGTCGCGGATCTTGTCGGCCGGGCCGATGAGGGCGACCTCCTCGCAGAGCGCCGTCGGAATGGACGCGATCGCCTCGTTCTTCTTGCCGTCGAGGTAGAGGTCCTGGACCTTGACGGCCACGTCCTCGTAGCCCATGCGGGAGAAGACATCGAAGTGGAAGTTCTGGCCACGCGCCCCCATGCCGCCCATGTACAGCGCGAGCATCGGACGGATCTTGTCGGCCGCAGCCTCGACGTCGGGATCGATGATGACGGTCGCGCCGGCTGCGACGTCGAACGTCGCCATGGTGGTGTGGGCACCGGGGCGGGAGAACCCCTCGTTGAGGCACTGTCGGTAGAACGGGTCCTGGCGGGGCGAGAAGAACAGCGGCAGCCATCCGTCGCACAGCTCGGCTGCCAGCGCGACGTTCTTCGGGCCCTCCGCGCCGAGGTAGATCGGAATGTCTGCGCGCAGAGGATGCACGGTCGACTTGAGCGCTTTGCCGAGCCCGGCGCCGCCCGGGTACGGCAGTGTGTACTGGTTGCCGGAGAACTCGACAGGCTTCTCTCGCGCCCAGACGGCACGAAGTATGTGCACATACT
>JAYUDQ010000011.1:0-2834 GCA_043739745.1 Acidimicrobiia bacterium
AGTCCGTGCGAGCGGGCCTGGGCGGCGAGTCCGGCGCGCAGCCGATCGCCGGCGGCGGTGATCGGCTGTACTGCGCCCTCGTCACGGATGGTGTTGATCGTGGCGATCGCCGCGGCCATCGCCACGGCGGCGAACCAGAATGAACCAGTGACGCAGATCTTCGATGCTTGCTCGCGAAAGCGTTCGTTGCCGAGCACGCCAGCGAGAGGTTGGCCGTTGGCGATCGCCTTGCCCCACGCACTGAGGTCTGGCCTGACGCCGAGCGGCTCCCAACTGCTCCCGTTGGCAAGGCGCAAACCGCACCGGACGTCGTCGAGGATGAGGGCTGCGTCGTGTTCGTCGCAGGCGCTGCGGATGTCGCGGGCGAAGGTGGGGTCGACGAGTTCCTGATCGTGGCGGGCGTCGTGGCGGAACGGGGAGACGACGACGGCGGCGAGATCGTTCCCCGCCGCTTCGATTGCCGCTCGAAACGACTCGATGTGGTTGTACCGGAACTTGATGAGATGGGCACGGTCCTCCGATACCACCCTGGCGAGTCGCGTTATACACCATGGGGCAGCGCCATGGTAGGCACCCTTAGCGACGAGCACTTTCCGACGAGCGGCGCAATCGCGCTCCCGTGGCCGTCGGGTCAATCGCTTTGTCTGGGTTGCCTTGCCCAGAATTCGGATATATCGTGCACGCTATGTCCTGGGTGAGGTCGAGTGAGAGCCGGAGGTGACCGGCTGGGTTCTCGCACTCGACGAAGAGGATCAGGCTCGTGTCGGATCCAATGTTGTACGGCTCGCCGAACTGGGTCCGTTGTTGGGTGAACTGCATACGAAGCAACTGGACCGAAAGTTGCGGCGGGTTGCGTTTCTTTTGTGCGGGTCGGCCAACACGGATCACCTATTGGATTGCGCCCGGACGTGTCATCGTGCTCTTGACAGTGTTCGCCAAGACGCGACCGAATGAGCGCCGCGAGGTGGAACGGGCAAAGACGGTGTTGCAGCGATGGATGACAGAGCATGGACTGACAGGAGATCAAGATGAGTGAACGCACGAGTTGGAAATCGGTGCCACGACCAGCCGCGGGTCGGGTCCGTGACGTCGTTGAGGATGAAGCCCGGATTACAGAGTTCCGCGAGTTGGTGTACCGGCTCCGCATCGAGGCGGACCTGACCCAAGTCGAGTTGGCCCGGCGGATGGGCACGACGCAGTCGGCGATCGCACGGATGGAGAATGGTGGCACGCGTCCGACGTTGGAGACGTTGGAGCGTGTTGCTGGTGCGGTTGGGCAACAACTCGTGGTGATGGTCGGTCCGCGGTTGAGTGAGAACCGGTCGATCGCCAAGCTGGTCCGCAGCGGTCACGCAGTCGTCCGGAACGCAAGCTGAGCCCGATATAGCGCGCGTGTGATGGTAGACCGGTATACGAACTGGACGGACTAGACGGACTGGACGGACGGTTTGGCGGACTGTGGAGTACTGCAGGGCACTAGACGGACTGTGCGGATGGTGACCGTAACGTTTTCTTTTTGCCAAGGTGAGGGTCGCGAGTTCGAATCTCGTCATCCGCTCGCAGAACACGCAGGTCAGCGGCCCCTTGGCGGGCCGCTGACCCGTGTCCGTTGCCCACGTGCCCACGGAATTGCCCACGTCCGCGACGCTTGCTCGATGGATGGATCGATTCGTCAGAGAAGTGCAGGATCGTGGGAGCTGCGTGCCTACGTAGGAGTCTCGGGAGTGCCGGCTCGAACCCGTGCTCGACCGCAATGTCGGGCACGACGTGACGGAGTGGCTTGCGCCTGTTCCGTACTGAGTTGCGTCCGACGCGGTAGAGGTAGCCAACCGGGTTTTCCATACGCCGGACGCGATCCCAGTTCTCGAAGCCGTAGGCCATCGCCGCCGCAGTCGCTTCCTGTGCCGCGCTGTTGCCGAGCGAGAGAAGAGCTCGACGCAGCCGCGGCTCGACCTCGCGGTAGAACTGGTCGAACCCTTCCGCGCTCACCGTCAACCGGTCTTGTTCCGTGTCATCCATTACAATTACAAGACGTCCAATCGTGCAACCGTGCCAGAGCGGCCGTCAAAGAGCTACAAAGATCTCAGATCGACCGCAGCGAAGCGCCACCGACGGGCCCGAGTTTCATGACGCTGCGCGTACTCGCCGCCAGTCGTAACGGCAGCACAACGCCAATCAGACTGACGAAGGTTGCCGAGCGCAACAACGGATACTCGATCGGCTGACGCAGGACTCACGAGCGGCACTGCGCCGAACTCGTGCCCGAGCGATGGGTCGAACTTGTCGAAGCCGACCAGCTCTGAACTGACAGACCGCACCACGGCGCCCGTCCATCAGCCGCACAGAACGCGCGCGCAGAACCCCGCCGTTTCGCGGCCGACGAATCCGACCATCAGGCGCATGTGCACGTGATCGACGTCGTGGCCGCCACCGTCGATCACGTCTGTACTCGGCGAACAGGCGGGCGCACCTATGGGACGAGAGTGAGGCCGGGAACGCCGGCGAAGATCTGATCTGCTGTGACGAGCGCAGCACCGATGTGCGACGCAGTGGCTGCAATCCACAAGTCGTTGCCATGGACCGGGTCCGCCAGTGGATGCCCGATTCGGCGACAATCGGCGCGTAGTTCTGCCATAGCCGACAACAACGCGTCGGTCACTGGCACGACAGTCGTCGCGGAGATGGCCGCCTCGACACGCTCACGTCGGGGACTACCCCAGTCGGCCACGATCGCTCCGTAGTGGAGTTCGGCAACCGTCACGACCGAGAGGAACAGCTGATTGCCTCTGAGAGCTTCAACGTGAGTGTCGAACAACTGCCTGCGCCGTCGACTC
>JAYUDQ010000012.1:0-2830 GCA_043739745.1 Acidimicrobiia bacterium
GCAACGACCGCTGCAACGACCGCTGCAACGACCGCTGCAACGACCGCTGCAACGACCGCTGCAACGACCGCTGCAACGACCGCTGCAACGACCGGCACCAGTCAGCTCAAGGGGCTTGCGCTCGCTCAGGCCCGTCTCGTCGAGTTCAGCAAGACGCTCACCGACCTCGGTCTCACCGAGAAGGTGAAAGCACCCAAGGGGTTGAAGGTCGCGTACGTCCAGTGTTCGGTTCCGGTGTGCGAGTCGATCAAGAAGGGAATCGCCGAGGCGGTCGCTGCAATCGGCGGCACGCTCCAGATTTTCACCACCCAGGACACGGCCGACACCGTTCAGGCAGCCTTCCAGGCCGCCGTCCAGTCAAACCCTGACATGGTGCTGACGTCCGGCAACCCTCGTGCCTGGTTCGAGAGCTCGCTCGCCGAGTTGAACGCGAAGCACATCCCTGTTGTGGGCTGGTCGCTCCCGGAGCCGTACATCACCAAAGGATTCGCCGCCAATCTAGTCACCGGCGACGACTACTACTTCAACGGCGTGCTGATGGCCGACTACGTCACCGCCAAGACGGGCGGCAAGGCCAACGCGCTGTTTCTCAACATCCCGCAGTTCCCGGTGTTGGGTCTCGAGGGCGATGGCTTCAAAGCCGAGATGGCGGCTGTCTGCGCCGGGTGCAAGGTCACCAGCCTCGATTTCACCGTCGATCAGCTGATCGCCGGCGAGCATATCTCTGCCGCTGTCAGCGAGTTCCAGAAGAATCCCGGGATCAACTTCCTCGTCACCGGTTTCGGCGACATGCTGCTCGGCATGCCCGATGCGCTCTCCGGAATCGGCGTCCATGTCCCGGCCATCTCCCAGGCCGGCACCCCGGCCAACTACCAGATGATCACCGCCGGCTCACTGCAGGTCGCTGACGCGGCCCTGCCCACCGGCCTCCTCGGCTGGCGGGCAATCGACGCCGGTCTGCGGGCAATCGCCGGCCAAGACCCCGGCAAGTTCGTAAAGCGCCCGCTGACCGACATCGCCGGCCATCCCGACATCGCCATCGCCGGCGTGCCGCTCGCCATCCTGGAGAAGGGTGACATCGTCGATCCGACCACCTCCTGGCCGGCCATCAAGGGTTATCAGGACAAGTTCAAGGCACTTTGGGTCCTGAGCTGACATACGGTTGACGCCCGCCCCGGTATGACGAACGATTCACCACCATGATCGCGACTGCCGTACTGAACGTGGAAAAGGTTTCCAAGACCTTTCCCGGTCAGATCGCCCTCGATCACGCGTCGCTCGTCGTCAATCCGGGGCGGGTTCATGCCCTCGTTGGGCAGAACGGATCAGGCAAGTCGACGCTGATCAAAATCCTGGCCGGGTATCACCGAGCCGACGACGGTGCGAAGGCATCGCTCCTGGGTAAGGAACTCGACCTCGTCGGCGGCACCGGTGGTGTCACCGAACGCATTCACGTCATGCACCAAGACCTCGGTCTCGTCAACTCCCTCAACTCCGTTGAGAACCTGGCGCTTGGCCGCGGGTTCCATACTGGCTTCCTCGGCAGGGTGCGATGGAAGGACGAGAACGCTCGCGCCAAGGCTCACCTCGCCACCATTGGCGCGAACTTCGATACACGCATCCCGGTCGGCACGCTCACGCCGTCCGAGCGCTCGCTCGTCGCGCTCGCACGAGCTCTCGAAGGATGGGACGACGACGGCGGTGGCCTACTCATTCTCGACGAGCCGACGGCGGCGATGGCTCGACTCGACGTGACGCACCTGTTCGAAGCGGTGCGCAGGATTCGCTCTCGCGGCGCGGGGGTGGTGTTCGTGTCACACCGTCTCGACGAGGTGTTCGAAATCGCCGACGACTTCACCGTGTTGCGTGACGGCAAGGTAGTCGCCAGCGGCGCGGTGGCCGATCTCACCCACGAGTCCCTCATTGAGCTGATCGTGGGGCGAGCCATCGCCGACATCGGGACCACGACGCACGAGCACGCCGGTGAACCGGTGATGGAAGTGCGAAACCTTTGGGGCGCGCAGCTCGAAGCGCTCGATCTCACGGTTCGTGCCGGTGAGATCGTCGGCTTCGCAGGACTGGTTGGCTCAGGCCGCGACGAACTCCCGAACCTGCTCTTCGGAGCTACGAACCGAGCCGCTGGCTCAGTGTCCATCAAGGGGAACCCGGTACCGGCGGATCCGCATCTAGCAATGTGTGCAGGCATGGCACTGGTCCCGGCCGAACGCAAGCGGTTCGGTTCAATCGGCCACCAGACGATCCGCGAGAACGTCAGCCTCCCCCGCCTCCGCCCGTTGATGTCACGCGGGAGGCTGTCGCGCCGCCTTGAGCGAGCGGACGTGGCGAAGTGGGCCGATCGCGTCGAACTCCGCCCGGCCGAGCCCGAGCGACTATTCGAGACCTTGAGCGGAGGCAATCAGCAGAAGGCGGTCATCGCCCGCTGGCTGCGTACCTCACCGTCGGTTCTCGTGCTCGACGAGCCTACGCAGGGCGTCGACGTCGGTGCCAAGAGCACTATCTACGGACTGATCGGTCAGGCTGCGACCGAAGGGATGGGGGTGGTCGTGTGTTCCTCCGAGTCGGAAGAATTGGCCGCCGTCTGCGACCGTGTCATTGTCTTGCGCAATGGTCGCGCGGTGGCCGAACTCCACGGCTCGAGTTTGTCCGCCGAATCGATCGTGCAGCAGATGTTGCGATGAACTCCGACCGGAAATCAGATAGGGCACTCACATGACAGCAGACGCGGTGGAACTAGTGCCCGCTCACGGTTCCACGGGGACCCGCCGATCCTCGCTCAGCAGACTCGCTCCGTCGCGGGCGTCGATCGTCT
>JAYUDQ010000013.1:0-2829 GCA_043739745.1 Acidimicrobiia bacterium
CGTGGCAACCGGCTGGCCGAACACCTTGCGGTCCTTCGTATACGCCACCGTCCAATCCAGTGCCGCCTTCGACGCAGCGATGCCGGCGATGGCGATCGACAGGCGTTCCTGTGCAAGGTTGCGCACGAGGTTCAAGAAGCCCTCGCCTTCCGTGCCCAACACGTTGGCCACCGGTACCTGGACGTCGGAGAAGAACAGCTCGGCCGTATCCTGGCTGTGGAGTCCGACCTTCTCCAGGTTGCGGCCCCGCTCGAAGCCGGCCATGCCCCGCTCGAGCACCATCAACGTCATGCCCTTGTGCTTGAGCGTCGGATCGGTCTTCACCGCGGTGATCACGAGGTCGGCGTTGATGCCGTTCGTGATGAATGTCTTCGAACCGTTGACGATGTAATGGTCGCCGTCGCGCAGCGCCGTCGTGCCCATCGACGCAAGGTCGGAGCCGATTCCCGGCTCGGTCATCGCAACTGCCGTGATGAGTGAGCCGTCGCAGATGCCGGGGAGCCAGCGGGCCTTCTGCTCGTCGTTCGTCAGCTCAAGGAAGTAGGGGAGCGTGATGTCGTTGTGGAGCGTGAGCCCGAGCCCCGCGCCACCGCTGCCCGCGTACATGAGCTCCTCGCCGATGATGGCGTTGTAGCGGAAGTCCTTCGTCCCGCCGCCGCCGTACTCGGTAGGCGCCTGCATGGCCAGGAAGCCGCTCGCACCTGCCGCAGTGAACAGCGCCCGAGGGACGATGCCGGCTTTGTCCCATTCGACGATGTTCGGGGTGATCTCCTTGTCGACGAAGCGCCGGAACGCGTCGCGGAACATGTCGTGCTCGTCGGTGAAGATTGTCCGTTGCATGGCAGGAACCGTACTGGGCCGGGCCTGCGACCCAAAGCCGCTACTTCGCTGCGGTTGGGCTCGCGACGCTTGCGTTCTTCCCGCAGTCGACGAAGCCGAGCGACCTGAACTGCTTCACCACCGGCTTGAAGGGATCGGCGTAGGCCACCTCACCTGGCTTGGCCGTGAGCGACTTGAGGGCCTTGTCCGCATCGGCGAAGAGCTTCGTCATCGCCGTCTTGTCGTCCGCGGGGACGGGGAGTGCCTTCAGCAGCGAGATCTGGTCGGACATCTCGGCTGAGGCGATCTCCCGGACGAAGCGGATCACGTCGCCGGGCTTGGCCACCTTCGTCTTCTTCGACCTGGCGCCGGCGCGTGAGACCTCGTTCTGAAGCTCGTAGGCCTTCGCCGAGGTGACGAGCCGAACGTTGGCGGCCTGACAGATCTTGTCGGCGGAAGCGCGGTAGGACTGCTGGCCACTGGTCAGGTTGCCCTGCGCGAAGGCCGGAGCGGCCGCGCCGACCACGACCGAGACGGTGACAACGGCGAGCGCCGGGACGGCGAGAACGGGAACAGTGATGCCGATCAGGACGTGACGCAGACGCATAGGGCCGCAAGGCTACAACCGGAGTTCGCGACCAGACTGCGACCCGTGAGGATCGTTGCCAGAGCGCCCGTACGGACGGCCGACGTCGGCGGATGGACAGACACGTGGTTCGCCTCACACGGGTCGGTGTGCAGCATCGCCATCGATCCGGGCGTGACGGTCACACTCGAAACGACAGCCGGACCGGCCGGGGAGGTCCGGCTGTGCGTCCCGTCGGCCGGCATCGACGTGATGATCGACGCGCCGGGAAACAGTGGCACCGACCCACTGCTCGTTTCGGCCATCCGCACCCGACTCCTGCCCGAGGCCGTGCACATCACCGTCGTGTCGGGGGTTCCCGCCGGAAGCGGGCTCGGGACCTCGGCGGCCGTCACGGTGGCACTCCTCGCCGCCATCGACGCCGCGGCCGGTTGCTCCCGGGACGCGCATGCGCTCGCCTGCGCCGCACATCGGGTGGAGACGGGGCTCGGTCTGCAGTCCGGCATCCAGGACCAGTTGGCTGCCGCGTTCGGCGGCATCAACCGCTACGACGTGCAGTACCCCTACGGCGGGACCATCCACCGGGTCGGGAGCGACGACGTGATGGGCGCACTCGACGCCCGGATGTTCACCGTGTACCTCGGTCGCCCCCACTCGTCATCGGTGCTCCACGACCTCGTCATCGCGTCGCTCGAAGGGGTCGACAACGATGCGATGCTCGAACCGCTCCGCGACGCCGCTCACCGCGCCTCCGCTGCGCTGCAGCGTTTCGACCTGCACGCCTACGGCATCGCCCTCACCGAGGCCACGGAAGGCATGAGGCGCCTGCACCCGGAACTGATCTGTGCTGACGCGGATCGCATCATCGAGATGGCCCGAGGACACGGCGCGCTCGGCTGGAAGGTCAACGGGGCCGGCGGAAACGGCGGATCGGTAGCGATTCTCGGACCCCTGGACCTCGCTCGACACGAGGCTCTCATGACGGCGATCGACCGGGCTCCCGACATTGAAGTGCTATCGACTCGAGTGGCGCGGACCGGCGTCCGCGTCGCCTTCGGGTGACACCGCCAATCACCCGGGGGACGACCGCCTTTGCGGTAAGCCGCTCCGAACGGACAAGCTCCAGGCCGGTCGTGCCGCGTGGACGACGGATGGTGTCGGTGCCTCCAGTGCCGGCACCCGAGAACGAAGTGAGGACGACATGAGTGACCGGGTGACTTACACGATCGACCGGGGCGTGGCCGACGTCCGCATGAATCGTCCGGAGAAGATGAACGCACTCGACAGTGCGATGTTCCAGGGGCTGGTCGACGTCGGGGAGGAGTTGACGAACAACCCGGCGGTCCGGGCCGTGGTGCTCTCCGGTGAGGGCCGGGCGTTCTGTGCCGGTCTCGACTTCGGCAGCTTCCAGGCGATGGCCGGTG
>JAYUDQ010000014.1:0-7319 GCA_043739745.1 Acidimicrobiia bacterium
GGCGGCAG
The DNA here is from genome assembly GCA_043739745.1 of Acidimicrobiia bacterium. Taxonomy (GTDB): domain Bacteria; phylum Actinomycetota; class Acidimicrobiia; order Acidimicrobiales; family JANYDT01; genus JAYUDQ01. Next base: position 9 of record JAYUDQ010000014.1, read on the forward strand.
GCCGACGCCGCTGCGGCCGCTGATCAAGAAGAACTGACTGCCGTTGGTGTTCGGCCCGGAGTTCGCCATAGCGATTGAGCCGATCTCGTAGCGGCCAGGTTTCGGGAGCTCGTCGTCGAACTTGTATCCCGGGCCACCCGTGCCGCGGCCGTCCGGATCGCCGCCCTGGCACATGAAGCCCTGGATGATGCGGTGGAAGATGACGCCCTCGTAGTAGCGGTAGCGGGCCAGGAACACGAAGTTGTTGACGGTCTTCGGGGCGCCGATCGGGTCGAGGGCGATCGTGAGCTCGCCCATGGACGTCACCATCGTGGCGGTGTACGTCTTCTCCGGGTCGATGACCATGGGCGGCGGGCCGTCGAAGCGCTGCGTCTTCGGGCTCGATCCGTCGGTGGCGGGGGCCTGGGGTGTGGAACTGGACATGCGGCGGAACCTCAATCTCATCGCGGGGGGAACAGGGTGGTTACAGGGGCTTGCGGGCGGGCGGGGCGGGGCGGGACAGGTCTATGCGGCCGTGGTGTCCGTCGACGAGTTCGTGGTCGTCGTCGTGTTCGTGGCGCTCAGGCCAGGAATGCGCGACGCCTTCTCCCCGACGGCTTTGATCGTGATGGACGTGATCGTCACGGTCCGCGAGGGCGGATATTCCGTGCCGTCAGGGGCAGGTTGCTTGCCGAGGCGGTCGATCGCGGTGACCACGGCGAGGCCTTTGGTGACTTTGCCGAAGAGTGTGTACTGGCCCGGGAGCGCGAGGCCGAGGTCGCCGCTCACGATGAAGAACTGGCTGCCGTTGGTGTTCGGCCCGGAGTTCGCCATGGCCACAGCACCGACCGGGTAACCGGCGCGGTCGGGGAGCTCGTCGGCGAACTCGTACCCGGGCCCGCCCTGGCCGTTGCCCTCGGGATCGCCGCCCTGGATGACAAAACCGGGGATGACGCGGTGGAAGTTGAGGCCGTCGTAGAAGTGGTAGCGGGCGAGGTACACGAAGTTGTTGGCGGTCTTCGGCGCTTTGCGCTGATCGAGCGAGATGGTCATCGTCCCCTCCGACGACTCGATCACGGCGGAGTAGGTGGCCTTCGAATCGATGCACTGCGGCGGCGCCGCATCGAATGCCGCCACCCTGGGGGACGACCCGTCGAGCGCCGGGCATGCGATGGTGCCCACTCGTGCATGTCGCGTTGTCGGTACTGCTCCTGTGGTGTCGGCGGCACCCGGTCCGGTCGTGTCGGCCGCGGCGCTGGACGACACCGCCGTGTTGTCCGGGATAGCGGTGCTGTCCGACGGGTTCGAGCTGGCGCCAGTGTCGGAGGTGTCGGAGGCAGCCGTCGTGTCGGAGGCCGTGGCGTCTTTGGTGTCTGCGGTTTCTGCCGTGCCGCCGGTCGTGTCCGGGCCGGCCACGGTCGAATCGGCGACGGCGAGCACGCGGTTTCGTGGATTCTTTTCGCGGAAGTTGTAGGCAACGAGGGCCGTGGCCACAGCGATTGCCAGGAAGACCACGGCCGACAGCATGGCCGTGCGCCGTACCGGCGAGCTGCGGTCGATGTCCTGGGTCATTCGGTTGCCATTCGTCTCGCTCGTCATACCGGGAACGCCGGCCTGGACCGGCCCTGTGCCGGTACTGGATCAGCAGGGGTGCGAGCACGTTAGTTGCCCAGGTCGCGTGGCCAGCGCCGCGGCTGACAGAGCGCCGCGTCCCCGGTTGACTTCGCGGCATACACCCGACCGCGTACAGGGAGCCGGACCCCGGCGGAGGCGGCCGGTAGGCTCTCGGCGCGCCTCACCCAAGGTGCGACCCCGCCCATGATCCTGTCGACCCGCGCCCGAACTCTTGCCGCCTGCGCGTTCGCGGCGACACTGATCCTCGCCAGCCAGATCGACGCCCGTTCGTCGAATGCCCAGAGCGCCACACCCGAGCTGACGGTGGCGCAGGACACCACGGCGCCGCCGGTCACGGAGACGACCACGCCGACGACCGCCCCGGCCACGGCGACCACCGTGCCGTCCGTGGTGATCTCACTGCCAACTCCTACGGTGCCGACCTCGGTCACGCCGGCTCCGACGACGCAGATCGCGACACCACCTGCAACCGGGGCGGGCGGCGCCATCCTGCTCGTCCCCGAGACGACGACAACGACGTCCGAAACCACCTTGCCGCCGGGGGAGTCGACAACGTCGACCCAGACGACGAACGCCTCGACGACGTCGACCTCGTCCACAGCCCTCCCCGCAATTGGGGATGTCGGAAACGACGACGCGACCTCCGAGACGCCGCCGCCACCATTCATCCCGGTGCTTCCACCGAGCAAGACGATCGTGCGCAACCCGACGCTCGAGAAGTTGCTCTTCAAGCTCACCGCGGCACAGAAGAAGACGGTGGCCGACGCGCAGGCGAAAGCCGACGCGGCGCAGCTGAAGGTGACTGCGGCCGAGAACGCGCTCCAGACGATCAAGACACAGATCGATGCCGTCCGAGCTGACCAGGCCCGCCTCGTCAGCCGGCTGGACGGTTTGCGCGTGCAGGTTCGCGACCGGGCGCTGCGCGTCTATGCCGGCGAGCAGGTGGAGGTCCTCGATCAGCTCCTGCGATCAGAGGACGTCACCGCGTTGGCCCGGCGCATCGACCTCGTATCCCAGGCCCAGAAGAACGACGCTGCGCTCATGGACGACTACGAGGCGCAGCGTCATGCGCTCGACGGCAGGATCGCCGAGCTCGACGTCCTCGTTGCGCAGACGCAGGCGCAGATCGATACGTTCAAGGCGGAGCAGGCCGTGGTCGGCGAGGAGTTGGCCAAGGTGCAGCAGCAGCTGAGCTTCGTCAACAGCGGCATGGCCATCGCGCTCGGAGGATTCGTGTTCCCGGTCGCCGGCCCAACGGTCTTCAGCGACACGTTCGGCGCGCCCCGCATGGTGGGCACGAAGTACTACCACCTGCATGAGGGCACCGACGTCTTCGCCACTCAGGGCACGCCACTGGTGGCAACGAACCGGGGCGTGATCTTGCGCAAGGGCGTCGGCGTGCTCGGCGGGAACAAGCTGTGGCTCGTCGCCGCCGACGGCACGCAGTATTACTACGCGCACCTATCCGCCTTCCAGGACGGCGTCGACGATGGCACCGTGGTCGAAGCGGGTCAGGTCATCGGGTATGTGGGCAACACGGGCAACGCCGTCACCACGCCTCCGCACGTCCACTTCGAGATCCATCCCGGCGGCGGCCCGGCCATCGACCCGTTCCCCATCCTCGACGCCGTCCGCCGATCGGACATCACCGCACTCCTTGCCGCCGGCAACCAGGCGACACCGTCGACCACGACCTCGACGACCATCCCGGGCGAGGTCCGGGCCGGGGTAGGGGTCGAGCGGGAGTTCGCCGTGGACGCAGCGACCACCACGACGCTGGGCTGAAAGCGACCCGAAGTTGCTGTCGGCCCGCAGTAGCGTCTACGCCTCGTGAGTCTGATCGTGCAGAAGTTCGGCGGTTCGTCGGTGGCCGACCCGGAGCGCATTCGCAACGTCGCCGACCACGTGCTGCGCACCGTGAAACGGGGCAACCAGGTCGTCGTGGTGGTGTCGGCCATGGGCAAGACGACCGACGATCTGATCCGCCTTGCCAATGCCGTGCTCACCAACCAGGGCGCGCCGACGGAGAAGGCCGTGAAGAAGGGCGAGCTGCCCATCAAGGGCGACACCCGCGAGATGGACATGCTGCTCACGGCGGGCGAGCGCATGTCGGCGGCCCTCGTCGCCATGGCCATCGACGACCTCGGGGTCCGCTCGGCCAGCTTCACCGGCAGCCAGGCGGGCATCCTCACCGACACGTCGCACGGCCGGGCCAAGATCCTCGAGGTGCGGGCCGACCGTCTGAGGGACGCACTCGCGCAGGGTTTCGTGCCCGTGGTCGCCGGGTTCCAGGGCGTCTCCACGGACAAGGACATCACCACGCTCGGCCGGGGCGGTTCGGACACCACCGCCGTTGCCGTGGCCGCGGCACTCGGCGCGGACTCCTGCGAGATCTACACCGACGTCACCGGCGTGTTCACCGCTGACCCTCGCGTCGCACCCCGGGCACACCGCATGAGCCGCGTGTCCTATGAGGAGATGCTCGAGATGGCTGCGTCGGGCTCGGGTGTGGTGGCACTTCGTGCGGTCGAGTTCGCCAGCAATCACAAGGTGCAACTGCATGTGCGGTCGAGCTTCACGTGGGAGCCCGGGACCATCATCGACGAGGAGGACCCTTCCATGGAACAGGCCGTTGTGTCCGGCATCACGCACGACACCAGCGAGGCGAAGATCACGGTGGCCTCGGTGCCGGACCGGCCGGGTATATCGGCCCAGCTCTTCCGGCCGCTCGCCGACCGCCGCATCAACGTCGACATGATCGTCCAGAACACCGGACACGACGGTGCCACGGACATCTCCTTCACGGTCCCGAAATCCGACCTGGCCACGGCAATGGACGTGTGCGGACCCGTCGCGACCGCCATCGGTGCGAAAGGCGTGTCGAGTGATTCCGACATTGCCCGCGTCTCCATCGTCGGCGCCGGCATGCGTACCAATCCGGGTGTATCGGCGACGATGTTCGAGACGCTGGCCGAAGCGGGTGTGAACATCCTGATGATCTCAACCTCGACGATCCGGCTGTCGTGCGTGGTCGAGGCGGACAAGGTCGAGACCGCGGTCCAGGCGTTGCACACCGCGTTCGGACTCGACTGACGAACAAGCTCGAGAATTCGGCTCGATTCGACGCAGGCTCGCGCGAGACTTGGGGCTCCGCTTTCCTGAGGAGTTCGCCGCCATGCGCATCGCAGTCGTAGGAGCAACCGGCATGGTCGGCGAGGCCATGCGCGAGATATTGGTCGAACGCAAGTTCCCCGCCGACGACGTGCGCTTCTTCGCTTCCGCCCGTTCGGCCGGCCGCAAGCTTGCGTACGGCGACCGCGAGATCGTGGTCGAAGATGCCGAGACGGCTGACTGCTCCGGTATCGACATCGCCATCTTCTCCGCCGGTGCCACCACGTCGAAGGCGCTCGCCCCGAAGTTCGCCGCGGCCGGTGCGATCGTGGTCGACAACTCGTCGGCGTGGCGCATGGACCCCGACGTGCCACTCGTCGTCAGCGAGGTCAACCCGCATGCCATCGACCTGGCCATGCGCAAGGGCGGCAGGGGCATCATCGCCAACCCCAACTGCACGACCATGGCCGCCATGCCGGTGCTGAAGCCCCTCGATACGGAGGCTGGGCTGATCAAGCTCATCACGGCCACGTACCAGGCGGTTTCCGGCGGTGGCGTTTCCGGTGTCCGCGAGTTGGAGACTCAGGTCCGCAAGGTCGCCGATGAGTCGGCCAAGCTCGCCCGTGACGGTGACGCGCTCGATATCCCGGCTCCGCAGAAGTTCGCCGCGCCGATCGCCTTCAACGTGCTGCCCTATGCGGGTGCCTACGCCACCGACATCTACGAAGGCGACGAGGGCTGGACCGACGAAGAGCTCAAGCTCCGCAACGAGGCCCGCAAGATCCTCGAGCTCCCCGACCTGAAGGTCGCCGGTACGTGCGTGCGCGTCCCCGTCTACACCGGCCATTCGCTCAGCATCCACGCCGAGTTCGCCCGCCCGATCAGCGTGGCGCGCGCCACCGAACTGCTGGCTGCAGCCCCCGGCATCGAGCTGGCCGACATCCCCACGCCGCTGATGGCCGCAGGCAAGGACCCCTGCTTCGTGGGCCGCATCCGCCGCGATCCGACTGCGGACAACGGCCTCGTGCTCTTCGTGAGCAACGACAACCTCCGCAAGGGCGCGGCGCTCAACGCAGTGCAGATTGCGGAGCTCGTCGCTGCGCGGCTCAGCGCACGCTGAGGTTTCGCCGTCGACCGCTCGACCGCCTCACAGGTCGTTGTAGGCGTCGACGGAGATGAGCGTCTGATAGGACAACCACGCGCTGCACTCCTGGCCGTACGCGCGCGCCTTCCAGCGGGTGAGGCCGCTGTGGTACGGCAGCAGTGGCTCTGCGGAGATCGCGTAGGCGTGGAACCCGTACGGCGGCAACTCGATGTCATCCTCTTCCCAATCGATCGTCGGCACAGAAAGTCCGGCGTCGAGGCCGACCTCATGCCAGTAGCCGGCGAGCTCACCGCGGACCGTCGTTGCAAATGCTCTGCTGTCGAAGCTCGCCACTCGCCTTTGGTGGTCTGAAGTGCGCATCACTATCTCGATCTCGCTGTCCCCGATCCAGTCGCAGTCGCTCTCCTGGTAGAAGGTCAGCGACGAGACCCAGACGTCGTACAGCGGCTTGATCGGCGTCTGCCAGAGCAGCGCGTAGGTGGCGGACGTACCTTGCGCGGTGGTCTCGGCGAGGCTCACGGTCACGTTCTCCACCCGCTCGGCACCGCCGTTCGCGTCGAACTGGAACACGAAGTGGTTCCCATGGGCACGGTCGTAGATCTGGCTCAGCCGGCGGGTCCCGAACAGCACGCTGATCTCCGTTCGGTTCGGCACGGCCAGATCGGCAGGGGCGTCCACCACCGTCGTGACACTCTTCGTCTTCAGCGTCAGCGTGTCGGAGAGGGCGCGAAGTCCTGCCGTAGGAGCCGCGAAGGTTGCCGGAACGTGTGGCACCAGACGGATTGGGACGGTTCGCGTCACGCTTGTGGTGGTCGTGGTGGGCGCCGGGGGCCTCGTGGTCGGAAGTGTCTCCTCGGTGGGATCAGGATCCCCATTCCCGGGGACTCTCGGCAGCGCTCCGGCGAACGTGCCAGACCAGAGCATCCCCAGGGACAAACCGATGACGCCTACGCCGAGCGCGATGCGTGCACGACGGTTTCGGCCGCTCGTTGCGGGAGTCCCCGCGGGTAGTTGATGCCAATGGTGACGTGGATGTTGATGTGGATGGTGAAATGAATGGTGATGTCATGTCGATTTCTCAAGTCGCTTTGGTCGGTATGGAGTTGACGTAGGTCAGCTGGAATGGTCCCATTGCATGCACTTGCACCACCGTGCGGCCCCTCACTGTGGCGAAGTGGTTGGCATTGGCTGGAGCGGTGATGAAGCCACCTGCGCGCAGAGGCGGGAGCAGCGCAGCCGGGTTGAACCGGTCGCCCATGCCGACGAGGAACGTTCCGGAGATGACTGTCACGTTCTCGTCGGTCGGGTGCCAGTGCGCAGGCAACACGTAGCCGTCAGGGAAGCGCAGCCGTACGGTGAACATCGCGTTGGCCTTGCTGGGGTCGCCCTGCATCACCGCCATCTCGGCACCTGCAGGGAAGATGGCTGGAGCGGGCTGGAACTTGATGTCGCGGCCCTGCTGCGCGTGATGGGCGTGCGCG
>JAYUDQ010000015.1:0-7306 GCA_043739745.1 Acidimicrobiia bacterium
AGAGACGCCAAGGGGTTGCAGGATCTGGCGCGACTCGTCTCGATGCCCGGCCACGAGATTCATGTGCTCGACCTCGCTGGAAACCGCGCCGAGCCGACACGACAGGCGTCGGGTCGGGCCGGCGACCTGGGTGACATGCTCGATGCCAGGGCACGGGCCGAGTATCGGCGTCGTCTCGCCGAGCTCGAAGACGAGGTGGCCGAGGCCGAGGCGTTCGCCGACCTTGGCCGTGCCGAGAAGGCCCGAGCCGAGCGTGACTTCATCGCCACGGAACTCGCCGCCGCGCTCGGCCTCGGCGGGCGACCACGTCGCACCGGCGACCCCGCCGAACGGGCCCGCAAAGCCGTCGCCGGCCGCATCCGTCTCACCATCGGCCGCATCGACGAGGGAGCCCCCGATCTCGCCAGGCACCTCGCGAACGCCGTGCACACGGGCACCTTCTGCGTCTACCGGCCCGAGGTTCCCGTCGGTTGGACGGTGTAGCGGCGCGATCTGGCATTGCCACACCACATGTAGCGCCTACACGGGAGCCACCGCAACCCAGAGGAGTACCCGTGACCATCACCGAAACCACCGCATCCGAAGTCGAGGCGCAGATCGGCGCGTACGCCGAACGGCTCTTCCAGACCGGCCTCGCCGCTCTCGAAGCCATCACCATCAGCCTGGGTCGAGAGCTCGGCCTCTATGCCCATCTGACCAACGATGGCGGCGTGACCGCGACAGAACTGGCAACGGCCGCCGACATCGACGCCCGCTACGCGCAGGAATGGCTCGAGCAGCAGGGCGCTGCCGGACTGATCGACGTCACGGCCCCGAGCGACGACGCAGACCAGCGACGCTTCGGCCTCTCGATCGCCGCCCAGGAGTGCCTGCTCCACCCGGAGAGCCTGGCGTCGGTGGGCCCGCTGTTCGATCTCCTCCCGGCGGTCAACCGCGTGTACCCGGCCACCCTCGTCAACGCCTACCGCACGGGCAGCGGGATCCCATACGCCGACTACGCCCTCCACGACGCGCAAGGCGACTTAAACCGGCCCGCGTACGTGAACCTTCTGGCGTCAGACTGGCTCGCACAGATCCCCGGCCTCACCGACCGTCTCCAGGCGCCCGGAGCCACCGCGGCGGAAATCGGCTGCGGAGAAGGCTGGGCCGCAATCTCACTGGCCAAGGCATTCCCCGAGATCCGCGTCGACGGGTACGACAACGACGACGCGTCCATCGCCGCGGCACGCAAATATGCCGCCGAAGCCGGTGTCGGGGACCGAACCCGCTTCGAAGTCATCGATGTGACCGGCGAGCTGCCCGTCTCGATCGCCTCCGGCTCCTACGACCTCGTCATGGCCTTCGAGATGATCCACGACTTGGCCCGACCTGTCGAGGCGCTCACGACCATGCGCCGACTCGGCAAGCCCGACGCGGTCCACCTGGTCATGGACGAGAAGGTCGCCGAATCCTTCGAGGCGCCAACCGAAAATCCCGTCGAGCGACTCATGTACGCGGCCAGCGTCCTGCACTGCCTGCCTGTCGGGCGAGCTGACACGCCCTCCGCGGCGACTGGCACGGTCATGCGCCCCGCCACCTTTGAGGGCTACGCCGACCGCGCCGGCTTCGCGACGGTCAACGTCCTCCCGATCGAACACGACCTCTTCCGCTTCTACCACCTCGTCCCTTGAACGCACGACCCTCGCGCCGTCCGAGAAACCTCGGGTCGGTGAAGCACGGTCGGGATGTCCTGCATTCCTCGTGCGATCGCGGGCTCACTTGTCGGTTGTGTGCTGCTACGCCGAGACGGCGATGTCGAGGGAATCGGCGCCAAGCGTCTTCGGAGCACCGTTCTCGTAGAACACATCGACCTCGGTGATCGTGAAGCCGGCAGCGGTCAACAGGTCGGCGATCGGACGTGTCAGATGACATCCACCGAAGACACGCTTCTGGATCGGTTCGAGCCGGTGTTGCCAGCGCTGAACGTTCTCGTCGGCAGCGAGACCGTGCTCGACGAAATGCAGCGTCCCACCAGGCTTGAGCACCCGGCGCACCTCCGCGAGTGCCATCGCAACGTCCGGGATGGTGCACAACGTCCACGTCGACAGCGCGCAGTCACAACTGTCATCGGACAGCGGCAACGACTGGCCATCGATCGCCATCAGATCCCGCTCACCTACCGGGATGAACCCCTCGAAGTCGCCGACGACGCGCTCATCGTCGAGATGGAGCACTCCGTGCTCGGCAACCGCTGGGTGTACGACGGACTGCGCGACCCCCGACTCGTCGTGATGCTCGCCGCCGTTGCCATGACAGGTCAGGGAGAGGCACTCGGCATGGCCGTGTACGACGGTCGCTGGTACATCGCGCCGAGCAACGTCCGCATCCAGGGAGGGGGCTGGACACAGGAGCGGGTGCCGGTCGACGGCTTCGAGCTCGAAGACGCCAACACCCCAGGCGCCGTGCTCCGCAACGAGCGGTTCGAGCTGACCGTGTTCCGACGGCCCGTGCCCGGACCTCGCCCACCCATCGGACTCACCGCGACCTGGGACGGGGCAACCCAACCCCGTCGTGCTCGCCGAGGTCAGGGAACGCTCGAGCTGACTCGCGGCCGACCGGCGGTCCTCTCGACCTTCAAAGCCAGCGCACGGTGCGCGCCTTTGGGTTCCCGCCCAGTAGGTGCGGATCGGGGACACACAACACCCGGCGCCGAAGTCAGCGGCGCGGCGAGGGCCCCTCGCGCCATATCGGCGTCTCGCGAAAAGCGGGAATCTCGTCGCGCTCCGACCGAACTGTGGTGGCATGATCCTTGAGTGGCAACGAGATCACAGGCCCTTGACGACATTGCCGTGCGACGGTCGTTCGCCGTCCTTGGTTGTGTGATCCCCGGCGTTCGTCAGGGAGTCGGTTTGGTGGAGCGCATGGCGCAGGTGATGGGATGACGGCACGGCTCATTTCGCTGTGCTTCGATGCGAATGATCCGCTGCGGCAGGCGCGCTTCTGGGCGGAGGCGCTGCGGTGGGACGTCGACGACGAGACCCCTGATGAGATCGGTCTCGTCCCGACCGATGGCACCAGCTTCGGGATCCTCTTCGAGCCGGTCCCGGGTCAGAAGTCGGGCCAGAACCGTGTTCATCTCGACCTGACGACCACGTCGATCGATGATCAGAACGAAACTGTCGAGCGGTTGTTCGGCCTCGGTGCTCGTCACATCGATATCGGTCAGGGCGCCGACGACACGCATGTCGTGCTCGCCGACCCCGAGGGCAACGAGTTCTGCATCATCGAGCCGACCAACAACTTCCTCGCGAGTTGCCGACGTCTGGGATCGATCAATTGCGACGGCACGCGGGCGGTCGGGTACTTCTGGAGCGAGGCGCTGGGATGGCCATTGGTCTGGGATCAGGACGAGGAGACCGCGATTCGCGCGCCCGACCGCACTGGCCCAATGATCACCTGCAGTGGTCCGCCACTGATGCCAAAGTTCGGCAAGAACCGGCTTCATCTCGATATCGCTCCGCCCGCCGGCGGCAGCCAGAGCGCCGAGGTCGACCGTCTCCTCGCCCTCGGGGCGACACAAATCGACATCGGCCAAGGCGACGTCGATTGGGTGGTGATGGCCGATCCGGATGGCAACGAGTTCTGTGTGCTGACCCCGCGATAGCGCGTTCTTCGACTACCCGGCACCCCAGTGGTGCCCCTCGGGATTGGTCGAGGGAGCGCATAACGCACAGCGCATAAGGCCACCAAGCCCGGCAACAGCGACGAGCACCGATCAGGCGCATCTGGCGTGTCTCGAACCCCGCGTTGGGAACTATGCACGGTTGCGCGCCGCGTCGCGAGCGCGACCTCGTCGATCCGCCCGTGCGTTTCGAGATGCTGCGCTGAGGACGCGCCGGACGCTGTATCAGTCGTCGTCGCCGCCGTGATGACTGCAGTGAGACCGAGGGGCGTTGGCGTTGGCGACCAGGCGGGCCAACACGTCGTGATCAGCCGGAAGCTCGAAGTGGTTCACGCCTGGATTGTCGGTGAGGCTGAATCGATGGCACTGCATCCCAGCCCAGACGGCCACTGCGTTGTTGGTGATGTCTTCTTGATTGATGTCACCGTCGCGCGTGAAGAACTCGGTGGTTCCTGTCACCAGTTGTCCGACCGTCAGATCGGAGAGCCCGAGACCGACGAGCGTGTCGAGCCCAGAGCCCTTCTCGGCATACACGTCGACGTTCGGGAAGTGAGCAGGGTCGCTGAACGGCACGCCGCCGATGTAGTAGTCGGCAATCGGCTTGACCCACGACAGTCCGGCGTCGTCGAACAACGCGGGGTAGTCCTGCGGCGTATAGTCCGTGCCAGCCGACTGGTCACGGATGACGATCTCATTGTTGCCAAAGATCTTCGGGTCCGATGCGGTGACGAATGTCGAGGGATGCGACAAGAACATCCGCGCACTACTGACACCGTTCTCCGCGGTGGCAGGGAACTGAAGGTCGGGGATGTTCACGCCGACGAACATCAGCGCATAGCCAAGTCCTTGCCCGGGGAAGTTCCCCGCCAACGGCGTGAAGCCGTGAATGTACTTGTCCTTCCACTCCTGGCTCGTGTGCGTCAGCAGGTACTGCACGTAGATGGGACCGTTGGAATGGCCGACGAGATGCACGGGACGGTGTCCGTTCTGGCGATACGTCTCCTCGATCAGATGTTTGGAGCGCTGCAGGAACCCGCCCATGTCGGGCGTGAGCCGGGCGTCATAGCCCGCGACGCGGACGTTGCGGTCGCGTGTGTAGCCGGCTGCTTCGAGAGCCTGATACATCGGCTCGTACGCCGGGGCACTGGAAGTCAGGCCGTAGTCGGCGATCCTCACCTTCACGCCGCGCTGCTCGGAGAACCGTCGCGGCATCGCTTTGTGCGAGTCAGCGTCATAACCCAAGGTGAGCAGTTCGTCCCGGCACACCTGCGAGAACGTGGGCCCGGGATCGAAGAAGACGAGGTCTTCGAACGTCCCGGAGCCGGGGCAGTTGGGATCGACGTGCTGGTTGTGGACAGTCACCTCGAGCCGGGTGAAATGCCATGCGGGAAACAGGACGATGGGCGTGAGCCCATCGGACGAATTGTGGTGAGCCGAGGCCGCATGTGGTGTCGGCGCGATGACGGTCGCTGCCACCAACGTGACAGCCAGGATCGAGCGCCTCAATCGTGTCGAGCGGTGGAACCGCTTCATCGCTGGCCTCCTTCCCCGGCCGCGAACCCTACGCTCGCCCGGCCCGTGGTGCAAGAGTCGTCGTCACTGAGATCGAGCGCGCCAAATTGAACCGCCCCTTGATCCGGGCGGTCCACTGCTCCCGAGATACGCGATGCGCCCGTGACGTGCGCACACCGAATCGCGAGCGCAGAACTACGACACACCGCCAAAGCGACACGCCGCACATAGCGGCGCATCGGCGTCGCTCGTTTGGGAGATGCTGCTCGTCGGTGGCGTCCCCGGTTAACCGGGACGACCCAGGGCTGGGGCTGGGAGCCGCGGGGCTTCGTGCAGTTCAGTGCGATGCCAACCCGGTGCGGGCCCCGGTAGATTCGCGCTTTCACCGCGCGCCGATCAGTGATCGTCGATAGTTGGTGTGTCTGTGATCGACCCGACGTTCACGAGGAGTGCCGATGTGATGAGCGATTCCAGGATCCTGTTCACCTGCCGCCCCTTGTCGGGCCACTTTGATCCGATGCTCCCCCTTGCCGCGGCGGCGCGAGCGTCAGGGCACACGGTGGCGTTCGCTTCGGGTGATCCGGTGGTCGGACGGGCACGCGACGCGGGCTTCACGGCCTTCGAGGCGGGTCCGGCGGACACATTTCGCGCCGAATGGGCGCAACGGTTCCCCGGCTTCACCACACTGGTTGGCGACGCCCAACGCAAGTTCTTCTTCACCGAGATTTTCGCCAACCTGGAGCTGGCACCGCGAGCCGTCGATCTCGAGTCGATCATGTCGGCGTGGCAACCAGACCTGGTCGTGCACGAGATGGCCGAGCTTGCTGCGCCGTTGGTGAGTACGGCGCGGGGCATCCCCTACGTCGATGTCGGATACGGTTCGCTGATCCCCCGAGCATTGCTCGAGGAGGCAGGTGCCGCTGCCGCCGCGCACTGGCGAGCTAGCGGACTCGAACCCCATCCGCTCGCCGGAGTATTCCGATACCTCTACGTCGACCCGTGTCCGCCGGCATTACAGAACCCAGAGATCGCCGACGTCGCCGCCGTGCAGCGAATGCGGCCAGCCGCCGGCGAGGCGCAGGTCACGGAGCGATCGGCGTGGCTCGATGACCTTCCGCGCCGGCCCACCGTGTATGTCACGTTGGGGACGATCTGGAACACCGACCTGGATGTCTTCCGCCTCGTGATCGAGGCATTACGCGATCGTGTCAATCTCATCGTCACCGTCGGTCGGCAAAACGACCCGGCGCTGCTCGGGCCTCAGCCAAGGGGTGTGATCATTCGCAGCTACATCCCTCAGCACGAATTCCTGCCGTGGTGTGACGCGGTGGTCGCTCATGGCGGGTCGGGTACGGTGCTTGGCGCTCTGGCCCACGGAGTGCCCCTGCTGGTAGTTCCGCAAGGTGCCGATCAATGGAGCAACGCCGAGCAGATAGTCACCGCCGGTGCAGGTCAGCGGCTGCTGCGAGACGAGCTTTCCGCCGTAGCCGTGCGCGATTGCGTGATGGCACTGCTGAGCGAACCCTCCTATCGTCAAGCCGCATCGAACATCAAGGGCGAGATCCGCGCCATGCCATCCGCCACGGACGCAATCGTCGGCCTCGAGGCACTGCTATGAGCTCGGGCAGCGATTCTTCTTTGGTTGTCCGGGTTCGCGGGTGCGTCCCCATCGCGAGCACGAGCACGCTCCCGAGAAGCTGGACTCGGGCACGCATAACACGCCACCCAGATTGACGGGATCCGAAGGAAAGCCGTCTGCGCCAGATCGCATATGCCGGTGATCCTGCCTCGATCGCGGTTGAGGTCGAGGCGTTCGATGCCGGCTGCTTTGGGGAATGATCGACTTCAGGATGCGCGTTGCTCGTGCGATGGGGCTGCAAGGGAGCCAGGTCGGTTTTCGCCCATCCAGGTGACAGCGAAATCGACTACCGCCTGTTGGTGACACAGTCGCCCGAGTGCGGCGCCGACAGGTCCAACATGTTCGTCACCGAGCTCGGCGAAGGCGTTGCCAATCAGCTCAAAATCGTCCTCTCGCGGCTCGAGGTCCTGGTAGGTCACCCACGCCCGTTGACCGTTCTCGATAGTGGGAACACCTTCGGTGTACGTCTTCTTGTCGGTCCAGTTCGCGCGGTG
>JAYUDQ010000016.1:0-2814 GCA_043739745.1 Acidimicrobiia bacterium
CCGGGCGCGGGCACGAAGCTGTCGGCCGTCCTCTCGAAGGGTGCACCGGTGGAGGGCCTCGATCCGGCCTCGCTCTCGACCCGTCTGCAGCGCGGCAACCGCTATGTGATCCTCGCCCGCGGGCTCGACGAGGCCACCGCCAACGCGACACGCAAGCTGAAGCTCGACGGTGTCGCCCTCGAAGAGGAGCCACGTCGGGTCTACCCTGCCGGAGATCTGGCCCGGTCGATCCTCGGGCGAGTGAACCGGGCCGAGCAGTCCGGCGTCAGCGGACTCGAGATGCGCTACGAGAAGAGCCTCGAAGGCAAGGCGGGCGAGCTGCTCGTCGAGCGCAACGGCAAAGGTCAGCAGATCCCGGCGGGTGAGCAGCACGAGATCGCGGCCAAGCGCGGTACCAGCGAGATCCTGACGCTCGACCGCTCCTTCCAGTATTTCGCCGAGGGTGCACTTGCCCGTGCGATCGCCGACTCCGGCGCAAAGTCCGGCATCGTGGCCGCGAGCGACCCCGAGACCGGTGATGTGCTCGCGCTCGCGAACATGCGGGTGACGGACACCGGCGAAGTCGTCAACAGCGAGCACAACGCAGCACTCGTCGACGTGTATGAGCCAGGCTCTGTCAACAAGGTCATCACGATCGCGGCTGCGCTCGAGGACGGTGTCGTCGGCCCCCAATCGACGCTTGTGGTGCCGGATCGCCTCCAGGTGGCGGACCACAAGTTCAAGGACGACGAGGACCACCCCTACATGCGGTGGACACCCGGTGACATCCTTGCGGTGTCGTCGAACATCGGCACGATCAAGATCGCACAGGGCCTCAAGTCGAAGCGGCTCGAAACTTATCTGCGGGCTTTCGGGCTCGGGAAGACGACCGGCATCGAGTTCCCCGGCGAATCGGCCGGAATCCTGCCGAAGTACTGGACCGGAACGGGCAAGGCGACGGTCCCGATCGGACAGGGTCTTGCCGTCACAGCGCTCCAGATGCTCAGTGTGTACAACACCCTCGCGAACGACGGGGTGCGGGTCCCGATGCGCCTCGTGCGCGGTGAGATCGACCCCAAGGGCAGGCAGCGCGAGCTCCCGGTGAAGGACAGCCTGCGGGTCGTGTCGACGAAGACCGCGAACCTCGTGACGGGGATGATGGAGCGCGTCGTTGCCGAGGGCACCGGCCAGAAGGCGGCCGTCGTCGGCTACCGCATCGCAGGCAAGACGGGCACGGCGCAGAAGGCGAACCTGAAGTCGCTCGGCTACCAGAAGAACGCCTACATCGCGAGTTTCGCTGGCTACTTTCCGGCCGAGAACCCGCGCGTGGCGATCATCGTCATCCTCGACGAGCCGCAGACCTCGATCTACGGCGGCGTCGTCGCGGCCCCGCTGTTCGCCGAGGTGGCGCGCTTCGCCGGTCAGCATTACCGCATCCCGCCCAGCACGGGCACGGCTGTCGTGTTGAAGGATCCGTCGACGGCCACGAGCGATGCCGTCAGCTCACCCGAGATGCGCGCCGTCGTGAAGAGCGGGACCTGGCAGCGGGCATCGATCCGGCGCGGCGCACTGGGCTCGCCGGCTGGCGACGGCGGGAGCAGGCCCGCAACTGCGGCGACTGCGACTGCGCCTACGCCTACGCCGGTGACCCTCACCACCGAGCCGGCCATTGCGACCACCGCGGCCCCTGCGACCACGGCCCCTACTGCCGTGACCACCACGCGCGCTCCCCGCTCCACCACCGGTGCCGTCACGGCACCCACGACCCCCTCGGCACCGACCGTGCCCGCCCGCGTCCCGGGCGTCGGCACGGCCACCTCCCCAACAGCCGAGGGTTCGGACACCGCGGCGGCAACATCCACGACCGTTGCCGCCGCGGTTCCGAAGTCCACCATCCCCGACATCAGCGACCGTGTTCGTCCAATACTGCGGGCTCGAGCGGTGGTACGGCCCCGAACCGCCACCGCCACCGCATCGCCGGTCACGTCGCCGGCCGCATCGCCGATCACATCGCCACCCCGTTCGCCCGAGGTCGCGGCGACGCCCGCTGGTGCAGTCGTGGCCGGCGCCGCGCCGAGCGGGAACGACGATTCGGTGCGGACCGCAACGGCACGTCCGCCGACGACTTCGGTGGAACCGTGATCCCAGCAGTTTCCTTTGCTGCACTCCATGACGCGCTCATCGCTACCGGGATCGCAGCCGATGCGTTCGCCCCCGATCGGAGCGGCGAGGCGCTCATCACTGCCATCGCGCACGACTCACGTGAGGTGGTCGTAGGAACGCTGTTCTGCTGCATCCGCGGCGAGCACACCGACGGTCACCTCTTCGCCGAGGATGCAATCGGGGCTGGGGCGACTGCGCTACTGGTCGACCACCGACTCAACCTCAGTCGTCCGGTCGCACAGCTGATCGTCGCCGATACCCGCACGGCGATGGGTCCCGTCGCCGCAGTGGTGCTCGGCCATCCGGGCGACACGATGGACTTGGTCGCGATCACCGGCACGAACGGCAAGACGACCACCGCGTCCATGCTTGCCTCGATCCTCTCGGCCTCGGGTCGCGCCGTCGAGGTGATCGGCACGCTGACGCAGAAGCGCACGACGCCGGAGGCGACGGATCTGCAGATCCGCCTTGCCGAGCTTCGCGATGCCGGGACGACCGACGTGGTCATGGAGGTGACGTCGCACGCGTTGCAGCTCCACCGCGTCGACGGGCTGCACTTCCGGGTCGGTGTCTTCACCAATCTGAGCCAGGACCACCTCGACTTCCACCAGACGATGGAGGCGTACTTCCGCTCCAAGGCGAGGCTGTTCGATCCGTCGTTCATCGAACAGG
>JAYUDQ010000017.1:0-2810 GCA_043739745.1 Acidimicrobiia bacterium
GGCGAGTCCAAGACGAGCCGGCTCGAGAAGCTGCGGTGCGACAGCGGCTTCAAGAACACCTTCGTGCGTCACTGCTCGCGTCGCGGGGTCGACGCCGAGGTCGTGCGGCGTATCCATCCGCCCGCCTTCGTGCTTCTCCCACAGCGATGGGTCGTCGAGCGGACCTGGTCCTGGCTCGTGAAAAGCCGCCGACTCCAAGTCGACTATGGGCGTGACCCCGGACGTCGAGAAAGGCTTCATATGGGAAGTCCAAACCCGCCTCCGCCTACGCCAACCGGCCGCTCACGCACAGTAGTAAGCGCGCAGGCAAAACTTTCCGCGACAGCCACGTAGGCATTCCGCCGAGTGCTTCGAGCCTTGGCTCACAAACCGTCCGCGTCGTTCGACATTGACGTGGCTCGTCGTACCCGACCAGCCGCAGCGACATTGGAGTCATGAAGGACGAGCGCGCTCACTGAGAAGCCCACAGCCGGTCGATTCGGACGATGTGGAGTCGATCCTCGGCCGTATACGACCCCTGGCCCGTGTACATGGCGTATCCGCCCTTGAAGCGTCCGCCGAGTGCTTCGCGTAGCTTTCGGAGGCCCTTCAGGTCAGCGCGCGGCACCCGCCCGGCGGCCTTGACCTCGAAGGCCACCACGTCGCCGTCCTCAGTCTCGATGACCAGATCGACCTCGTCTCCGTCGCGGGTATGCCACTGACCGACATCCACCGCGGCATCGAGCCGTGACAACTGCTTCAACATCTCCCCCACGACGAACGTCTCAAGGACATGGCCGAACTTCGTGAGCGTCGAGGGGTCGAGGCCGGCAAGCTTCGCCGACGTGACCCGCAAGAGTCGGGCCGCGCGCCCGGAATCGACAACGTGCAGCTTCGGATGTGAACCGACACGGGACCGAAGCGTCTTCCCCCATACCGGTAGGCGCCGCACGAGGTAGACGGCCTCGAGCAGCCTGAGGTAGCCCTCCGCCGTGCTCGCATCCATCCCGACCGCGTCAGCGGCCGCAGTGACGTTCAGCAACTGGCCCGTTTGCGCGGCCAGGCGCTCAAGCAACTTGGGCAGCACTGCAGCCTGACGCAGGCGCGGGGCGAGCTCTGCGACGTCACGCGACAAGCTGAGGCGCACGTAGTCATCGAACCAGCGAGCCCGGCTCGCCCCTTCGCGCTGCAACGCCAACGGGAAGCCACCCGCGCAGACCCGCTCGCCGTAGTCCTCCCAAGTCGTCATTGACACGTTGTCGCTGATCGGCAGCAGCGGGTCCTCGAGCTGGCCCGCCAGTCAGCGCCTGCGCAGCGAATGGCAACGCGTCATGTCGCGTCGACCCGGTGATGACGAAGCGTCCCGGCGATGTTCGACGGTTCAGCTCCGCCTTGATCGCGTCCAACGTTTCGGGGACGTGCTGGTACTCGTCGATGCACACCGGCGCCGGGCCCGCCACGAACAACCCCGGATCCGGACGGAATGCCTCCCGTACGGCCAGATCATCGAGATCGATCACCGTGACCCCGTACCGCTCGGCCGTCTCGCGAAGCAACGTCGACTTCCCGACCGAGCGGGCCCGTGCAGCGCGAGGACTGGCTCCTCCGAAAGGCGCGCGAACACCACCTCGCCGAGGCGACAACGCACCTGTCCTTGCAACACCACCTGCAGGTGCTCCCACAAACCTCGGGAACTGGAGGGCTGTTACCAAGGAAACTGGAGGGTGGCTGTCAAGGAAACTAGAGCCACGATCCGCACTCGACGGACGGACGCCTCCACTCCAGGCAGGTGATGGCGCGATCGTCGAGGCCAGAACCCCAAAACTACCGATAACAGCAGCTCAGAGGCTTGCGAACGTCCGGCGACCCCGCAAGTTCCGCCTTCCGCCCCATCGAATTTACAGCGTAGGAAATCAGCCACTTCGCTGTAATTCTGCTGTAAATCATGTACGAATCACACTGCCGTAGTCAGTCAGAAACCATCTCTGGCCTGCTGAAACGTATTGCAGCCCCAACGGGATTCGAACCCGTGCCTCCACCTTGAGAGAGTCCCCAGGACCGTCCGGCTGGTATCGGATAATGCAAACGAGCAGCCCAGAGCCGAGCTGTCCCGTCCGGACAGTACCAACCAGAGCGGCCAGTAGCGGGCAGTTCGCTGTACGAATGCTGTAAATCGGCGTGTTCGCGCGATGTGGAGTGATGGCACACTCGCGTCTCTGACGTGTGGTGGGCCAGGGTCGCGTGACCGTCCTGATTCGTGTGCGCGGCGATCCAGGTCCGCGTAAATTCGCCACCGCGATCGGTCGGGAGGGCACCGTTCGCGTAAAGTCTGACTTCCCGCTCAGCTCGAGTCGGTGTCGGGTCGGCGTGATCCGAGGAGCCGACGGAGAAGGTTCGGGTCCGCCGGCCACGCGTCGTAGAGCACGTCGGCCGGGATCTGTCGGGCCGCATACCGAAACGCCAAGGCGACGACCACGATGTCGTCGAGCGGCCCGATGACCGGCAGGAACTCGGGGATCAGATCGATCGGCGAGATCACCCAAACACCGGCGATGGCGATCGCGATCTTGGCCCGCCGAGGGACACGCGGGTCTTTGCGCAGCACCTTGATCGTTGTGACGCACGCAGGGAGGAAGCCGGCGAGGTCTTTCAGGATGCCGGGTGGAAGCCGGGCCGCGAGCACAATCATCAACACCCACGAGGCGGCGAGACACCCGCCACCGATGAGCAGAACGCGGATCAAGGACGGTCGAGCCCAACCGCAGCTGTCCGCCCCGCGACGATGAGCGGCCTCAACGGTGTCCTCGAAACGGCCGCAACAACCGGCTCGA
>JAYUDQ010000018.1:0-2809 GCA_043739745.1 Acidimicrobiia bacterium
CGCCGGCCGGGTGATCGAGGTCGGCGCGGGTACCGGTCTGAACTTCTCGCACTACCCGGCCACCGTCACCGAAGTCGTGGCCGTCGAACCCGAGAGCTACCTTCGAGCCCGCGCCGAACAGGCCGCAACCGAGGCGCCGGTTCCGGTGCGGGTCGTGGACGGCACCGCCGACGCCCTGCCCGTCGCCGACGTCAGCTTCGACGTCGGCGTCGCGTCGCTGGTGCTCTGCTCAGTGCCCGACCAGGATGCCGCGCTGGCCGAGCTGTTCCGGGTTATTCGCCCGGGCGGGGAGCTGCGCTTCTACGAGCACATCCGCTCGGACCATCCCGGCTTCGCCCGCTTTCAGCGCACTGTCGACCTCGTCTGGCCGAGGATCGGCGGCGGCTGCCACACCAGCCGACCGACCGACCAAGTCATCGCGACGGCCGGCTTCGTCATCGACCACGTCCGGCGCTTCACGTTCCGGCCCGCAATCTCCGCCTATCCGGTTTCACCTCACGTCGTTGGGTTGGCGCGCCGTCCCCCATCCCAGAACAACCCCAACCTGATGCCGCCCGTGCGCAGCCCCCACAGGTAACCGCTCGAGCTCTCAAAGCCGATCCGACCGCAGATTTGTACTCGTGTTGGGCAGTGCGGTGCGCAAGTCGCTGAAGCGCCGTGGACCGAACAGGAGCTCTCGGACGACCAACAACGCCCAGCGCTCCCCGACGATGTCGAGGGTTGACATACACGCCGAAGGTCGACAGCAGAAACGCCGGGACGTAGACGACGAAGAGTTGGTCGTGAAAGAACGCGAGGGGCAGCGCGACCGCCCCTGGTGCCGCGTCGGCGCCGATCATCACGTGACGTCGAGGACATCGGTCTAGCAACGATGCGGCCACGAACCCGAGGAGGAGCGCGGCGGCAATCTCGGAGCCGGTATTCATCGAGGGCCTGGTTCGCGACCCGGATCAGACGGAACGGGTCGGCGATCAACGCGATGAGCGGATCGATCGTTTCGAATACTGACCGATACGAACCCGACAGATCGAGCGTGCCCCACTCGATCCCGGCCAGCCACTACGCGGCTTGTGCCTTGAGCCATCGGATCGACGCCGCTGCCTCGCTTCCTTCGATCATGTCGAGCAACATGCCGCGGCGAACGTCCACGATCGACGTCGACCAATGCTTGCGGTGGCGTTCACTACGCCGCACGAACAGCGTCTCATCGAGACCGAGCGCGTTGACCTCACCGATCCGCCCCGGCTGGGCGAGTAGCGCTTCGCCATACGCCTGCACGGCGTCCTTCACGGTGTGCCAATCGCATGCGAGTTTCCTCGGCGACATCGTTCACGGACCGGCCAACCTGGCGGGTGACCCACCGGCCCGCCACGATCCGTCAACGCGAGACGCGATGGTGCGATCGCCGGCACGTTCACCGTCCAGGTATTCATCGCACATTCGTCGTTCACGCACTGCCAACGGTGCTTGCGCCACAACAACCGTGACGGTCGCCCGAACACCGGCAAATCGACCAGCAACACCGGATCACGGTCCTTCACCCGTGGCCGACGGCCGCACCCAAGACACACCGGCCGATCCCTGGTCTCAATCACCACGGTCAAGCCGTCCGCATCATCAACCGCAAGCACGTTCACGTCGGGCAAGCCGACAAGCAACTCGCACATACGATTAGCGTCGCACTCCACAGGGGCACCTCGATCTGAGTGGCGTAGAGAACCGTCAGACTCGCAAGGCCCCTGTGCTGCGCCCGGGATCCCCTCAACTAGCTACACCCCGCTCATATCCGAAGAGCCTGATTGAGTGCGCTTCCGAGGTTCCGCACGGAAGACCCACACCCAATCTAAACATCCCCAGACCAGTTCGTGCACGCCCAAACCGCAACCCTGGCCGATTCCTATTCGCAGAGTCCGGCAGGTCTGCTGCTCGTGCACCGGTTGTGTTCGATGGTGATGCCGGACCCGGCGGAAATCACTATCACGTCGAACGCTCCGGGGTAAGGAACGCCAGCAGGATCGAGGCCGTTGCCCGTGATGTTGTTAAGGCGGACGGAAATATTGGAGGCAACTACGGTCGGCGACGTGTCACGCACGACCACGCCGGCGGCGCCGATCGGCAGACCTCTTGCGATGTTGTCGGACGTGTTGCCCGTGATTTCGTTGCCGAACACCCGAACGTTGCGAGCGGCCTCGATCGCGATTCCGGTGCCGGTGCGCAGATTCGGTGCCGCTGGTTCAATGCGATTGTTGCGAGTGATCACGTTATGGCGAACCTCGATGTCTTCGTAGCCAGGATCGATGTACAGCCCGACATGGTTGTCAAAGAGTTGGTTGCCTCCGACCAGAATATGGGACGACGCGAGACAGATCCCGTTGATGAACCCGGAGATCTCGTTTCTCGTAATGCTGCTTCGGTCTGACCCTTCCAGGCAGATCCCGATCACCGAAGGAGTCGCAGCCGGATTGATCATTTGGTTCCCGCGGACGACGGAATCCGGGGCTGCGCTCGTGACGACAGCGAACGGGCCGCCCGCCACGATGTAATTCTTCGCGAGGAGCGCTCGTGGCGTGCCGGCCAACGCGATGCCCACTTGGAAGCCCTCGACGTCGAATCCTGTGACACGGACATCGCTCACGGCCCGTTTCGTTTCGGTCACTGGCTTGTGCTGCACTACCGCATCCCACGCTCCGAATACGACATCGCCGATGACACAAATGCCGGCGTGGGCCGGGGGAGCGGTCGCTACTCGGCCGAGCACGGCGATTCCCGTGCAACCGTTCGCGACGAGCGTCGCAGGCGGGATGAGGCG
>JAYUDQ010000019.1:0-17023 GCA_043739745.1 Acidimicrobiia bacterium
GAGGTCCTCGAGATGGCCGCCGTGGCCGGCGTCGATGACGTCGAGATCATCGCTGCGCTCGCACTGCACCGGCGTATGACGGAGAACGAACTGCGTCACGCAGTCGGTGACCGCGTCTACGACGCCTTCGCGCCGAGCGGCAAGCTTTACAACCACGATGCCGAAGACCCCGACGGTCTCACCAAGCTCGGCGAGACCAAGCACGGCGAACCGGTCATCATCAACAAGCGGGCCGCGGAGTCGGACCTGCTCATCTACGTCAACATCAATCTCGTGGCCATGGACGGCGGATGGAAGTCGACCGCAACCGGACTGTCTGGTTATGAGAGTTTGAAAAGCCATCACAACGTTGCCACGATGCGCAATTCGAAGTCGTTCATGGACCGCCACAAGTCGGCGTTGCATACGTCCAACTGGCGGATGGGCAAGGTCATCCAGGAATCCGGCGTCAAGATCTTTCAGATCGAGACGACGCTGAACAACGATGCGTTCCCTGAACCGTTCGGCTTCCTTCAGAAGCGTGAATGGGAATGGACGGCAAAGGACCGGATGAGTTTCATCGGCTCATCGAAGGCGCTCGACCGGACACCGACGAAGATCAAGCGCAACATCTTCCAGAACATCAAGGCGCCGCACCGTATGACCAGCGTGCAGGCCGGCGAGGTCGAAGCCGTGCACGAGGTCACCACCGCCAACGTGTTCAAGCAGCAGCTCGTCGTGGTGGAAGGGCAGACGGACATCTTGACGATGGGCCTCCCCTACATCTGCCCCTACAACGTCAATTCGATCATGAACCCGATCCTCGTGATGTGCCTCGGGCTCGGGTACTTCTTCAACCTCTATCGCAACAAGCCGCTCGTGCGTGAGGGCGGAGTGTTGATCATGAGCCACCCGACGCCATGGGAATTCCATCCGGTCCATCACCCGAGCTACATCGATTTCTTTGAACAGGTGTTGTCGGTCACGACCGATCCGGAGCGCATCGAGAAGGAGTTCGAGAAGCAGTTCGCCGAAGACGAGTGGTACCGGCACCTCTACCGGACCAGTCATGCGTACCATGGGGTCCACCCGTTCTACATGTGGTATTGGGGTGCGCATGCCATGCAGCATCTCGGCAAGATCATCATCGTCGGTGGTGACGTGAAGTCGGTCCGACGGCTCGGTTTCACTCCCGCTTCGACACTGCGAGATGCGCTCGAGATGGCCGAAGACGTGGTCGGCCGCAGCCCGTCGATCACCCATATCCACAACCCGCCCATCTTCCTCGCCGACGTTCAGTAGCACTAGGAAGCCTGACCATGCCGCTCAGTTCGTCGCAGCTCGGACACGTCACCCCCGCGAAGGCTGTCTGCCTCGCGACGATCGCCGTCTCGTGCGTCATCATCGGCTTCCGCATCGCACTGCGCGGTTCGCTATGAGCGCGCCAGTCGGCGAGAGCCGGGCCGACGACCGGCCGTGGCGGCTCGGACCGATGGTCCGATCGGTCACCGACCGCGTGCCATCGATGCGTCCCGGCGCGATGATCCCCCGGTCGATGCGGGCCTTCCCGTTCACCGCACCCACGACGCCGAAGGGTGCGGTCGTGCCCGACGAGGAGTCGACGCTCGGCATCGACTACGACTCCGACTGGGCTCGCAAACCGTTCGTCAACTCGGCGCGCCGCGTCATTCAGGAATCGGTTCTTCGCGCCGGCATCGAAGCCATGACGTCCCCCACGGTCAACGGCCTTGACCGGCTCGGGGGTCTCGACGGACCCGTCGTGTTCGCAGCGAACCATCACAGCCACGTCGACACCGGCCTGCTGCTCCTCACGATCCCGCGCCGCTTCCGTGAACGCGCCGTCGTCGCTGCGGGCGCCGATTACTTCTTCGACAAGCGCAGCAAGGCAATCCTCAGCGCACTTACCATCAATGCGGTGCCGATCGAGCGGCTCAAGGTGTCTCGCCGTTCAAGCGATCAGCTCTTGGCGCTGCTGGCCGATGACTGGAACCTGCTCATCTTCCCGGAGGGCGGACGTTCTCCGGACGGGTGGGGCCAGGACTTCAAGCCGGGTGCTGCGTTCCTGGCCAGCCGGCGCGGCTGCCCGATCGTTCCCGTGCACATCGACGGCACGGACCAGGTGCTCCCCAAGGGTGCATCGCGGCCGAAGCGGAACGCCTGCACGGTGACCTTCGGCAACCCGATCCGGCCCGGGGCGGATGAGGACGTCCGTGCGCTCGGCGACCGACTCGGACGGGCCGTGGCCGAACTGGCGGACGAGTGTCAGTCCGACTGGTGGTCGGCCCGCCGGAACGCGGCGTTGGCCCGCACACCCGAGCTCACCGGGCCCGAAGGAGTCAGTGGATGGCGGCGCCAGTGGCAGCGCACGCAGCGGCGCGCTGCCCGGGACGTGGACAAGGAGCGGGGGGGACGCGCCTGGCCGTGACGGCGAGTGGGCGCGGCGCCGCGCTCGGCGACAGGAGTCGCGCCAGCGCCGGTGCACGGGAGGCGCCGGCAACATCAGGTTGCGGCACCTTCGCGATCTGGACCGGTTCTGCCACGGTGGCAACACGCAACAACGGCGGCTCCCGCGGTGGTGCTGCCACCGGTGCGCCAGGCTCTGACCGGACCACGACGGTGAAGACGATGGCCGTCGATGTCGCCAATGGGGTGGTCACGATGGCCGGAATCGAGGGAGGGTCGGCTGCCGCTGTAGCCGTCGGTGGTAGTGACGTTGGCGCAGGGCCCGGCACCGCAGGACCCTCGGGTGGGTTGCCGACGGGTGCGACGGTTGACGGGGCCATCGCGCTGGGCGCTGCACCGCGCGGGGCCCCCGGATCAAGGGGGATCGCGTTCGGCGCGGCCGATCGTCCGGACACCGCGCCAAGGAGGCTGGACCACGCCGACTGGCCGGGCAGCGCATCCCAGGGGTTGGGCATCGCATCGTCGGTCACGTACACATGCGCAGCGTTTCGTTCCCCGCTGAGTGACACCAGCGCACTGACATCGGTGGCGTCCGCTCCATAGATCAGGTGCCAGAAGCGGTCAGCCGAATAACCCCCCGTCCACAACGCCGGCGACCACGTCTGATACTCCCCCGCAGTCCCCTCGAAGTTGACGATTACGTCGCTGAAACCCGCTGCGCATTCCGCCGGATTGGTGCCCGGGTTGACGACCACAAGGTGCTCCGCGTGGGTCCGGACACGGTCCGCCACCGAGCCGTAGTACGAGCCCTGCGCACAGTCGCTCGGGACCTCGTCGACGAAGACGCCATCCACGCCATACCAGGCGTAGTAGCGGTCGATGTCGGTCAGGACCTCAGCGAGCGGACGGGCGGAGTACCCGGTGTGTACGTAGCCGACGACTCGAATACCGCGGAGCCGGGCCGCGGCCACGGTCGTGGCGAAGGTCGTGACACGCGCGGTCCCGGGCCCTGAATCGACGTTCACCACAGCAATGTCGATCGCCCCGGCGTGAGCGATGACGGCGTCCCAACTCGCACCCGGCCAGAAGTACGACGGGATGGCCAGGTGCTGTCGAGTGACGACCGCGTGCGCAGCGGTTCCGGTCGAGTGCAGCACGACGGCGGTCGCGAGCGCGCTCAGCGCAAGGCCGGCCGCGACGGTTCGCCGGACTCGGGTCAATCGGTCCCGCACAGGTTCCTCCGAAGCGGAACCCTTCCGACCCTCCACGGTCAGTGACCAATATCGTCACTTTCTGCGGTTGATTGAGGGTCGGAAGACCTATTCGAGGGAATCTTGGGGGTCTATTCGCCCATGCGTCGGAGGTTGCCGACCGCATTCAGCGTTGTTCAGCTCTCGCCCTCGGCCGCCTTTGCGGTCGCACCCGCAGTCTCGCCGAACGTGAGCAGGCGCCGGGCCCTGCGGTTGAGTGGCTGTGCCGTGTCATCGAAACGGGCCTCGCCGCGAGGACGGGGAGTTGCCGGCCCGGCCGGACGCCCGGGCCGAACGGACCTGTCACGATCGGCGCCCGCAGGCCGCGGCGTGCGGTCCGACCACGGACGAGTCTCACGCCCAGCTGCGGGACGCCCAGCGTCACGTGGGCCTCGCTCGGCGAATCCTGGCGTTGGACGTCGGGGGCCGTCGCTCGCCGAGTGGGCTTCATTTCGGGGGGCGAAGGGCCGGCTCGGGCGATCGGCGCTTCCGGGATCGCGGAACGATCGCGGCTGGCTCCCCGGGGCGGTGCGCTCGCCCGGCGCGGCGATCCGTCCGACGGGCCGCTCGGTTCGGTTCTCGAAGCGGCCCTCCTCGCGTGCCCCTGTACGAGGGGTGAAGCGCTCGCCGTTCGACGCTGGCCGGCGACTCTCCCAACCGCTTCGCTCGGGGCGCACGGGACGGTCGTCGCGTGCGGGACGGTCGTCACGAAACGCTTCACGAGCCGGCCGATCGCTGCCGTAGGAACGGGGGCCGGACGGGCCGCGATCGGCGGTGGGCGGGCGGGGTGCATACGCGGGACGCTCGCTGAATGCGGGACGCTCGCTGAATGCAGGACGGGCACCGAATGCAGGACGGTCGCTGCGGGCGGGACGGTCATCCCGGCTGCCGCGGAACCCGCCGCCGCTACTTCCGTACCCGCCGCCGCTGCTTCCGTATCCGCCGCCGCTACTTCCGTACCCGCCGCCGCTGTTCCGGCTCCCCCGCGATGGTGCGCTCGACGGGCGCGCCCGAGCAGGGCGGGGCGGGGCGGGCGGAGTCGTGGCCCGGACCGCAGTGACGAGCGCACGAACCTCTTCGGCCGTCGCCGGCGTCACCTCGACGCCCAGGCGACGGAACATCGCAGCCGACGAGCGCTGCTGCTCCTTGCGCAGCATGCTCACCACGATGCCGTCGAGGCCGGCGCGTGCGGTGCGGCCGGAGCGGTGGATGTAGTCCTTCTCATCCTGGGGCGGGTCGACATGGACGACCAGTTCGACGCCGTGGACGTGGACGCCACGGGCCGCGACGTCGGTGGCCACGAGGGCCTTGAACGCACCGTCGGCCCACCGCTCCAAGGCTCGCTCCCGCGCGCTCTGGGTCATGCCACCGTGCATGGCGACGGCGCGGACACCGAGATCGTCGAGCGCCTCAGCCGTCCGCTCGGTCGCGAAGCGGTTCTTCACGAACACGATGGCGCGGCCGGCGGCATCGACGAGGAACGCCAGGTCCTGGAACTTGCTGTCGTGGCGGGTCGCGACGGTGAGGTGCTTGGCCCGCTTCAGAACCGCGTCGTCATCCTCTTCCCCATCGGGGCCGGCGATGGCGTGGTATTGCGGGTCGGTCATGTACTGCTTGACGAGCTGATCGACATCACCGTCGAGCGTCGCGGAGTACAGCAGTGTCTGACGGGTCGGCGCGCAGAGGTCCAGCAGCCAGGTCACTTGGGGAGTGAAGCCCATGTCGGCCATCCGGTCGGCCTCGTCGATGACGATCAGCTCGACATCGCTGAGGTCGCACTCGCCGCGGTTCACGAGGTCGGTAAGGCGGCCGGGCGTGGCGACGGCGATGTCGACGCCGCGCTGGAGATCACCGATCTGGCGCATCATCGCCGCACCGCCGAAGAACGCCGTGACCCAGCGTCGCTGTTCGCGGGCGTACGGCGTGAGGACGTCGGCCACCTGCTTCGCCAGTTCCCGGGTCGGGACCAGGATCAGTGCCTTGGGGGCGCGGGGCCGGGCCTTGGTGCAGCGCTGCAGGAGCGCAAGCCCGTAGGCGAGGGTCTTGCCTGAACCGGTTGGCGCCTTGGCGCACACGTCTTTCCCGGCGATGGCGTCCGGAAGGGTTGCTTCCTGGACGGGGAATGGCGACTCAATGCCATTGGCACGCAGCGCGGCTACCAGGCTCGGCTCAAGGCCGAGCGCGTCAAAAGACGACATGAAAAGTGTTCTGCTTTCGGATGTGCGAGGGTTTTGGCCAGCCTCGAGCACGATTCCGGGGAGGGCAGCCACGTTCCACTTTCGGGAACCCGAGAACCCTACTCGTCGCGGCTGCCGGCGCGGAACACCCACCGGCGTGTCTTGCGTCACGCTGGACCAGCGGTTGACGACTCAGGACGCAGGCAACGCGACCACCGGAGCGCCGGGCGGAGGGCCGGCCTGTGCAAAGCGCGCATCCTCGGGGTCGGCAATCCACGGTGCCGTTGCGGCCCAGCCGTCGTCGTAGATCAGCTCGCGCATCGGTCGACGGCGAACCGGCCCGTGACTCCCCATCGGCTTCCCGAGCGGAATGGTCGCGGCTACGGCTACATCGTCCGGGATCTCGAGCAACGTGCGCAGCTCCGCTTCGACCGCGTGATGCCACCCGGTGATGACGCCGCCGTACCCGAGCGCTCGCGCCGCCAGCAGCAGGTTCTGGACTGCGGGGTACAGCGAGGCGCCCTCAAACGGGTTCGGATCCCGGTAGCGCTGGATGCAGGCCAGGACAACGACGGGCGTGGCCTCGAAGTGATCAACGAAGTGCTGCATGGTCCGGGCCATGCGCGCCTTGGGCGAGTCCCCCTCGGTCCCCGACCCGACGTCGTAGCCGTCGCCCGCCCGCTTCTGCGCCCAACCGGCCCGGAACGATTCACCGAGCAGGGCCTTGGCGTCCGCGGCCCGTGGTCCGTCGCGGAGGACAACCATTCGGAACGGCTGGCGGTTCGAGCCGGACGGCGCTCGGGTGGCGGCGAAGAGGATGGCCCGAAGGTCATCGTCGGGGATCGGGTCCGGCCGGTAGCGGCGGATGGCGCGGGTGGTGGCGATGGCTTCGAGGACATCCACCCGCCGATCCTCTCATCGTTCCGGTCGCGGGGCGAAGTCGCCCGAGCGCTCGCTCAAAGCACGATCGCGCATAGGTGCTCAACCCTCGGTAGCGTTCGGCGCATGGCAGCGAGACGCACAACAACCGCAGTGGTGAAGGAACCCACCCCCAAGCCACCGCGGCCGGTGCGCAGCGCCCGTCAGACGGCACAGATGACCGGCGACGAGACCCGCAGCCGGATCATCGCCGCGGCGCTGTCGACCCTCGCCAGCGAAGGCATCGTCGGGACCAGCGCCCGGGCCATTGCCCGAGCGGGCGACTTCAACCAGGCGCTGATCTTCTACCACTTCGGCTCCGTCGAGGGTCTGCTGATCGCGGCCGCGAAGGCCGAGGGTTCGGTCCGTTCGGCCCGCTATGCGGAGAAGTTCGGTGAGCTGAGCACGCTGGCCGAGCTGGTCACGATCGCCCGGTCCGTCCATCACCAGGAGCAGGAGGACGGCAGCGTCAACGTCCTCACCCAGATGCTCGCCGGCGCCTCTGCCGCGCCTGAACTGCAGCGTGGGCTCCTCGAGGCGATGACGCCGTGGATGACCCTCGTCGAGCAGGCCGTCAGGCGGGTGCTCGAAGGCTCCGCGTTCGGCTCGCTGGTACCGATGTCCGACGTCGCCTTCGCCATCTCATCGCTGTTCCTCGGGCTCGAACTGATGACCACGCTCGACCCGACCGGGGACCGGGCCACCGCCCTCTTCGACACGATCGAGCGTCTCTCCGGCGTCATCGAGACCATGATCGGTGCAACGCGCTGACCCGCCATGGCAACGTTGTTCAAGAACGCGCCTGAACTCAACCAGTGCGTCGTTCCAGTCGTTGGGCGCCGCGATGGCGGTCATCAGGACCCCGTCCGGTCCTCCAGAACACCGCATGGTCGGCCGAGCTTTCGTTGAGGGCTTTACCGCGCAGGCGGGCGTCACCTTCACCGATCTTCGAATCCAACGCATTCGTCGCCCCATCCGTGCAGTGCCGACCCCGTGCGAGAGCCCGCCGAGGTGCCCGGCGGGCGGCGAGTCGGTGAGGGCGTGCAGCGCTCCCCCGAGGCCCATCAGTGCCCATCTTGGTGAGGACAATCTCCTGCTCGACCCAACGGCCACGGTTCGACCGATCAGCGGGATGTCAACCCGATGGAGCTGCCCGGCGACGAGTCGACCGTTTCGATCTCGCCTGACCTGGTGGTTGGGAATGCTCGTGCATTCAGTCGCTCTGCGGGCGACTGAGAGCACGAGAAGAAGCCGTCGACTGCGACCGTCGCGTGATGCCAGCAGTCGGTCGGCGACGCCCGGAAGGTGCGAGCGTCTTTCTCGTCGAGCGTCTCCTTCGCCAGCAGCGCATGGACACCACTCGCCCCATGTGAGCGATGCGGACCTCGCCATTCACTCGGCGGGAACAGTTTCGGCCACCGTGACGGCCGCGTTGCTGCCATCGAAGGTCGCCCTGCTTTTGAACGACGGGATGACTGCGGTGACCGGCGAGACCCGTGCCCGACGATTGCGTGCGATGCCCTGCATCACGCACGCCTTCCCACCGCGCGGTCCTTCGAGTTGAGCGATGGCGAGCAGGGCGGAAGGATGCGGTCATGACCGAGCCTGTTGTCCTGATCGATGATCCCCGGCCGCACGTGCGGCGGCTCACGCTGAATCGTCCGGAGAAGCGCAACGCGCTTTCGCATCGTCTGCGTACCGAGCTGTTCGATGCCTTGCGGGCAGGTGACCGTGACCCGGAAGTACGTGTACTGATCATCCGCGGTGGCGGTCCCTGTTTCTCGGCCGGCTACGACCTGGCACAGGACCGATCCGAGGCACCGCCCTGGCCCATCTCCCCTGCCGACGGCGCCTGGGCCCGTCACGTCCTGCACGGCTGGTTCGAGATGATGGACCTCTCGAAGCCGCTCATCGCACAGGTGCACGGATGGTGTCTCGCGGGCGGCACGGAGCTGGCGAGCGCCTGCGACCTCGTGTACGTCGCCGACGATGCGCAGATCGGCTACCCACCGGTTCGTTCGATGTCGTCCCCGGACATGGTCTGGCAGCCGTGGCTCATGGGCATGCGCCGGGCCATGGAGGCAATGCTCACCGGTGACTCGATGAGCGGCACAGAGGCGGTCGCCGCAGGCTTCGCCAATCGCGCCTTTCCGATCGGGGAGCTCGACGACTCGGTGCTGGCCATGGCCGAGCGGGTGGCGAAGGTTCCGCCGGATCTGCAGGCCATCAACAAGCGGGTCGTGCACCGGGCCATGGAGACGATGGGCATGCGCGATGGGATGAAGGCCACTGCCGATCTGAACGCACTCGGGTTCCACCAACGGGCCAGCCGCGAATATTTCGGGCAACTGGCGAAGAACGTCACCGAGGCACTCTCGGCACGGGATGGCGAGTTCGGCGACTACCGCGAGTCCTGAGCCATAGTCTCCGGACCGAGCCGCGACCAAGGGGAAGCCAATGCCCACCACACGACGCCTTTCGTATGCTAGCGGAGCATCAGCGACGCCGCTGCTCGGTGAGACCATCGGCGCGAACCTCGAACGGACGGTGGCAACGTTCCCGGACTCTGATGCGCTCGTCAGCTGCCACCAGGGGCTCCGCTTCACGTACGCGCAGCTCGACCATGCGGTGAACGACGTCGCCCGCGGGCTGCTGTCGCTCGGGCTCGAGGTCGGTGACCGTGTCGGAATGTGGAGTCCGAACTACGCCGAATGGACGCTCGTCCAGTTCGCCACGGCGAAGCTCGGAGTCATCCTCGTCAACATCAACCCGGCGTATCGACTCCATGAGCTGACCTATGCGCTCAACCAGTCCGGCTGTCGCGTCCTCATCGCTGCGCCCGACTTCAAGACGAGCGACTACCGCGCCATGGTCGCGGCAGCCATGCCCGACCTTCCCTCGCTCGAACGCACGATCTTCCTGTTCTCGCCCGAATGGGATGCGCTGCTCAGCGCGGGGCAGTCGGTATCACCCGACAAGCTTCGCTCCCGCCTCTCCGGTCTGCAGTTCGACGACGCCATCAACATCCAGTACACGAGCGGCACGACGGGCTTCCCGAAGGGAGCGACGCTCTCGCATCACAACATCTTGAACAACGGCTTCTTCGTCGGCGAGGGTTGTAAGTACACAGAGCAAGATCGGGTGTGTGTCCCGGTGCCGCTCTACCACTGCTTCGGGATGGTGATGGGGAACCTTGGCTCGACGACACATGGCGCCTGCATCGTCTACCCCGCAGCCGCGTTCGATCCGGCGGCGACGCTGCGGGCGATCCAACAGGAGCGCTGCACGTCCCTCTACGGAGTGCCGACGATGTTCATCGCGCAGCTCGGCCATCCCGACTTCGCCACCACGGACTTCTCCTCGCTGCGCACCGGGCTGATGGCCGGCTCACCGTGCCCGGTCGAAGTCATGAAGCAGGTCACGTCGCAGATGCATATGCCCGAAGTGGGCATCGCGTACGGCATGACCGAGACCTCGCCGGTCAGCACCCAGACGGCGACCGACGACACCATCGACCGACGTACCGGCACCGTCGGGCAGGCGATGCCCCATGTCGAGATCAAGGTTGTGGACCCGGACACCGGCAGGATCGTCGAACGAGGTGAAACGGGCGAGTTCTGTACCCGTGGGTACAGCGTGATGCTCGGCTACTGGAACGAGCCGGAGAAGACCGCGCAGGCCATCGACCCGGCAGGTTGGATGCATACAGGTGATCTCGCCGTGCTGGACGACGACGGCTACGCGAACATCGTCGGACGTATCAAGGACATGATCATCCGCGGCGGCGAGAACGTGTACCCGCGGGAGGTCGAGGAGTTCCTCTACAGCCACCCGGGAATCGCCGATGTCCAGGTGATCGGGGTACCCGACGTGAAGTACGGCGAGGAGATCATGGCGTGGGTGAAGCTGAACGAAGGGGTCGACCCGCAGTCAGTAAGTACACAGAGCATCCGCGAGTTCTGCCAGGGAAAGATCGCGCACTTCAAGATTCCGCGCTACGTGAAGATCGCAGACGAGTTCCCGATGACGGTCACCGGAAAGGTGCGAAAGGTCGAGATGCGTGCGCAGTCCGTTGCCGAGCTCGGCGTCGAGTCGGGCGCCGCGGTGAAGGAGGCGTGAGGCTACGAACGCTCAGCCGACTCGGAGCGCAGCGGCGCGATGACGTCGACCGCGCCGGGTCCGCCACACCGCAGTGCAGACCGCACCGGTGAACATCGGCAGGAAGAAGGTCAGCGCCCGATAGAGACCGATCGCGGCGAGCGCGGTCGGTCGGCTCACGCCGCCGCTCACGAGTACACCGAGTAGACCGAGATCGAGCACTCCGATGCCACCCGGCAGTGGCACGAACGAGCTCAGTACCCGCAGCAGTGCGAAGGCCCGCAGGACCACCAGTGCGTCGACGGCACTGCCAGTCGGTCCAAGGGCCCGCACGCATCCGAGAAGCAGGAGCGCGAGCATGAGCTGCCCTCCGACTGCGGCCAGCAGCATGACGGCACCGCGCCGTTTGGCGAGGGCCCTTCCGCGGCAGCGCATGGCCTCGGTTGCCTCGGCGACGTCGAAGCGGGCGGCGGCCGAATCGGCGAAGCGTCCGATCGGCAGCACGGCCAGCAGCAGCGCTCGTCCGGCAGCAACCATGCGGCCGACCGCGGCGAGAACCTCGGGCCGCCGCAGTGCGAGCCACCAGAACGTCGCCGGCCCCACGAGGGCCACGATGCTCGCGGCGATCGTGAGACGCTCCATCCTGTTCGCATGGCCGCTCAGTGCAACCGGCACGGTGTGTGCGAACGCGATGCTCCACATGGCGAAGGACGGCGCCAGGGCGGTAGCGACCACCGAAACGGCGATGTCGAGGGGCGCAACCCGCCATGAACGCAGCATGGCCGCCTTCAGCCCGGTGCCGATGCTTGCGCCGCCGATGACCGAGTTCGACGCACCCACATAGGCCTCGGTGGCAAGCGCCATACGACCGAAGGAGACGTCAGGGACAGACGCGCTCTGCATCGTGATGTTGCACAGCTTGTGCAGGACGACGAGGGCCAGAAGCCCGGCCAGCGAGCGGAACGACAGGCTCCGCATCTGGTGCATTGCACCGCCGACCGAACCGCGGTTCAAGAACAGTGCCCCACCGACGACGACGAAGAACAGGGCGCTGATCCGCCGGGCCCAGGGCCGCGGCGCACAGGGAACCGCAGTCTTCAAGGACGTGCCGGCCGGTTCCAGGACGAGCTGACCGTGCATCGTGATCACGCCATCGGACATCGACAGCGGAACAGGGGCACTGAAGTCCCGAAACCGCCGATCGCGTAGGCCCATCGGGCCATTGTGCCGTGAGTGCCGTAGGTATGGACTTTCCGCCGGTCAGCGATGCCATGCGGCCGTGACAGCGGCCGGTCAGCCGAGGGCGGGGGCGATGATCGCGGACATCGCCACATCCTCGGTGAGGAACGCGTCGTGGCCTACGACGCTGCGCACGATCTGCAGCTCGACCTTTCGACCGTCATTTCGGTTGGGAGCGAGGCTCACGAGCGCCTTCTGAAGCCGGATCGGGTACAACCGATCCTCCTCCATCCCGACGATCGTCAGCTCGGCGGTGATGCGTTTCATCGCGGCGGGGATGCCACCACGAGCTCGCCCGATGTCGTGATGGTTCATGGCCTCGTTGATGGCGAGGTAGGTGTTCGGGTCGAAACGTCGTTCGAGGCGGACTGCCGCGTGATCGAGGTAGGACGCCACCGCGTAGCGACCGCTGCGGTCGGGGCTCATCGGGTTCTCTCCCTCCTGGCCCCGGTTCGCGAAGCGCTGGTGCATCTCGATCTCGGTCCGGTAGCTGAGGTGCCCGATGCGGCGGGCCAGGGCCATGCCCTGCACAGGGCCGCGCCCATCGCCCACGTCGTAGTAGTCGCCCTTCTCGAACGCCGGGTCGTCACGGATGGCCTGCATCTGCACGAGCTGCAGCGCGATCTGATCGGCCGTTGCCGCAGGACCGACACCGATGATGATGCTGTGCGTCTGTCGGTCGGGGAAGCCGACGGCCCATTCGAGGGCTCGCATGGCCCCGAGGGAGACGCCCACGATGCCGTGCCAGCGCTCGATTCCAAGACGGTCGGCAAGGCCGACCTCGGCCGCGACCATGTCCCGGACGGTCAGTACCGGCCAGCGTGACCCCCATGGCCGTCCGTCGGGCGCAGGTTGCGCCGGCCCGGTTGTCCCCTGGCAGCCGCCGAGGACGTTCGGCACGACGACGAAGAACCGGTCGGTGTCGATGCCCTTCCCGGGGCCGATCACGCCGTCCCACCAACCCGCTTCGGGATGTCCTGGGCCGGCGGGACCTGCGGCGTGGCTCTCACCGGTGAAACCGTGCTCCACGAGGACGGCGTTCGACCGGTCTGTATTGAGTTGCCCGTAGGTCTCATAGCTGACCGTCACGTCGGGCAGGGTGCCGCCCACTTCGAGCTCCATCGGACCTATGGGCGCGAAGTGGCGCATGCCGGGCTCGTTGCCCGGTCGCCATACCGTTCTCCAGGGTCCGATGGCGCTCACGTCTCAGTTTCCTCTCGTGCCTCGTCGCCGCGGTCGCGTCAGCCTCGGGCGGCCGCGAAGGCGACTTCGAGGTCAGCGATGAGGTCATCAACGCATTCGAGGCCGACCGAGAGGCGTACGAGCCCCGGTGACACGCCGGTGGCGATCTGCTCCTCGGCGCTGAGCTGGCTGTGCGTGGTCGTGGCCGGGTGGATGATGAGGCTGCGTAGGTCGCCGACGTTGGCCAGGTGGCTGAACAGCTTCACGCTCTCGACGAACTTCTTTCCCGCCTCTACGCCGCCTTTGAGCTCGAAGTTGACGATCGCCCCCTGGCCCTTCGGCAGGTACTTGGCGGCCTTGTCGGCCCACGGCGAGGAGGCCAGGCCGGGATAGCGGACAAGTTCGACGTCGGGATGCTGCTCGAGCCATTGCGCAACCGCAAGGGCGTTGGAGCAGTGGCGATCCATGCGCACGCTGAGGGTCTCGACGCCCTGGATGAGCAGGAATGAGTTGAACGGCGCGATGGCGGCGCCGTAGTCACGCAGCAACTGGACGCGGGCCTTGATGATGTAGGCGATGTTGCCGACGGCCTCCCAGTATTTGAGGCCGTGGTAGCTCGGATCGGGTTCGGTCAAGCCAGGGAACTTGCCTGACGCGGCCCAGTCGAAGGTACCGCCGTCGACGATGATGCCGCCGATGGACGTGCCATGGCCGCCGATGAACTTCGTGAGCGAATGGACCACGATGTCAGCACCGTGCTCGAGGGGACGGCAGAGGTACGGCGTGGCGAGCGTGTTGTCGACGATGAGGGGGATACCGGCCTCGTGGGCAACGGCGGCGACTCCGGCCACGTCGAGGACATCACCTTTCGGGTTGCCGATGATCTCGGCGTAGAGCGCTTTGGTGTTCGGTTTGATGGCCTTACGCCACGCGTCGAGGTCGTCGGGGTCCTCGACGAAGTCGGCGGTGATGCCGAGCTTCGGCAGGCTGTAGTGGAAGAGGTTGTACGTGCCGCCGTAGAGGCTGGCGCTCGACACGATGTGGTCGCCGGCCTCGGCCAGGTTGAGGATGGCCATCGTCTCGGCGGCCTGTCCGCTGGCGACGGCCAGGGCCGCGACGCCGCCCTCGAGGCTGGCGATGCGCTGTTCGAGCACGTCTTGTGTCGGGTTCATGATGCGGGTGTAGATGTTGCCCATCTCGGCGAGGCCGAACAGGTTCGCGGCATGCGCGGTGTCGCGGAACGCATAGCTCGTGGTCTGGTAGATGGGTGTGGCCCGGGCTCCGGTCGTCGGGTCGGGTGCGGCGCCGGCGTGGATCTGACGGGTCTCGAAACCCCAGTCGCTGGACATGTCCTCGTTGCTCCTTGTGTGCGGTGCTGCGTGGGTAAGACGGTGCGGCTCGGTGCGGCTCGGTGCGCGGCGCGTTGAAGGCGGACACCTCATCCGACGGCGAACGCCAGGCTTCTCTCGTCGCGGCGCTCACACGGCGGGGGCTCTCCTCTCATCGACGGGCATTGGCACCTGGCGCAGTTGCGCTGGTTGCCGCGGCGTCGACGGGCCCGTCCCTCAGCCGCTCTTGATGAACGGCTGAGTTTCGCAACCTCGTGGGAGGGCTGTCAAGCGATTTTGGCGATGCCTGTCCCGTTCGGGGCCGGCACTCAACGACCACCGGAAACGTCGAGGATCGCACCCGTCACATACGACGCCTCGTCGCGGCAGAGCCATGCGATGGCCGCTGCGACCTCGTTCGCTTCCCCGGCCCGTTGCATCGGGACCATCGGCGCGATCCGCTCGAGGCGATCGGGCTGCCCGCCGCTGGCATGGATCTCGGTCCGGATGATGCCGGGCCGTACCCCGTTGACCCGAATCCCTTCCATCGCCACTTCCTTCGCGAGGCCGAGCGTCAGGGTGTCGACGGCACCCTTGGACGCGGCGTAGTCGACGTACTCGCCGGGGCTGCCGATCCGAGCCGCGGCCGACGACACGTTCACGATCACCCCGCCCGCGCCTCCGACGGTTGTCGACATGCGACGCACGGCTTCACGGGCACAACCGAAGGCACCCACGACGTTGACGGCGAACATCGTGGCGATGCGGGTGGCATCGAGGGCATCGACGCGCGCCTTCGGTCCGACGATGCCGGCATTGTTCACGAGGGCACGCAGCGTTCCGAGCCGTTCGTCGATGACGCGGAAGAGGTTGACGACGTCGTCGTCACGGCCCACATCGGCCCGGATGGCCTCTGCCCGCACGCCGAAGTCACGGCACTCCCGGACGACACGCTCGGCCTCCTCGGCGCGGGTGACATAGGAGATGGCCACGTCCCACCCGTCGGAAGCCAACCGGCGGGCCGTCGCCGCACCGATCCCACGGCTTCCCCCGGTGATCACTGCGATCTGCGCCATGCCCGACGGTACCTCCCAGCACGGAGCAGGCTGGGTAGGGTTGACGGCGTGGGCAATCCCTGGCTCGAGCGGCGGGTCCTGCTGTATGCGCATCAGGGTGGCGCACGCGAAGCGCCCTCCAGCACGCTGTTCGCCATCCGCAGAGCGGTCGCCAACGGAGCCGACGCGATCGAGCTCGATGTGCACGCCACGGCCGATGGTCACCTCGTCGTCTGCCACGACCCCACCGTCGACCGGACCACGCCGGCGTCAGGAGCGATCCCGACGTTCACGCTCGCCCAGCTCCGCCTCCTTGACAACGCGTACTGGTGGGTGCCGGGCCACGAGTCGCTGCATGGCGCGCCGGACACGGACTACTCGCTGCGCGGACGCCACGGCGAAGACCCCTCGCTCGGGATAGCCACACTGCGTGAAGTGCTCGACGAGTTCCCTCACGTGTTCATCAACCTCGACATCAAGGAGACTGCGCCGTCGGTGGTGCCGTACGAAGGAAAGCTCGCAGACATTCTGCGCGCGTATGACCGATCAGACGACGTGATCGTCGCCTCATTTCACGATTCTGCACTCGATGCCTTCCGCCGCTTCGCACCAGACGTCCACACGTCGTTGGGCCTCTCGGACTCGCTGC
Organism: Acidimicrobiia bacterium; assembly: GCA_043739745.1. Lineage (GTDB taxonomy): Bacteria > Actinomycetota > Acidimicrobiia > Acidimicrobiales > JANYDT01 > JAYUDQ01. Next base: position 16,300 of record JAYUDQ010000019.1, read on the forward strand.
TCTTCGGCGAGGCCGTCGAGGCAGGCGAGCCGCTCCCCCGCTTCGACGCCACGCAGGTCGCGTTGCAACTCCCCTCCATGTACGGCGAACAGACCGTGATCGATGGTCGGCTCGTCGATGCCGCACATGACGCCGGCCTTGCGGTCCACGCCTGGACCATCGACGATCCCGACGAGATGCGGGCGCTGATCGGGCTTGGCGTCGACGGCATCATGACCGATCGGCCTTCGGTGCTCGCCGCGGTTCTGGCCGAGACCGGTGACGCGTACCAGCCTGCCCGCAACGGCTGAGCGGCGTTGTTCGTCGGATGTCGCCCGGGCGTCAGGCGCTCCGGGTGAAGAGTTGGTCGACCGGCGCGTAATCGTCCGTCAGCAGGGTCGGCGCCGAACCGGAACGCGCCGCGAAGTTCCGAAGCGCCACGGGAAGCCGGTAGGCCGCTCTGCCGGAACGCACGGTGCGAACCTCGCCGCCGAGGACGACGGCGTCCGTCCCCCGGGCGTTGATGCCGGCACGGAGCACCATCTCGTCGATCGGCTTGTCAGACGCAACGAGGACGAAGTTGGCCCCGAACTCGCCGGCGAACGCGTACGGCGGGGCCATCACCACGATGTAGCGGAACACCGCCGCGATGGTGCGCACTTCGGCTTTCACGAACCGGTTCGGTCCTGAGTCGATGGCATTCAGCACGTAGAGCCCGCCCGGACGGAGGACACGCCTCACTTCG
>JAYUDQ010000020.1:0-2799 GCA_043739745.1 Acidimicrobiia bacterium
TCGTCGGACAGGACGACGCCCGCACACTTCGTGCCGCCCAGGTCGACGCCGATCAGCATTGGCGCGAATGGCGAAACAGTCCCACCAGACGTCGGGAAATCAGCGGAGCAATCAGACGAGCCGGGTCAGACCGTGAGCGACTCGGCGCGGAGCTTGAGCTCGCGTAGGGCTGTTCCCATGATCTTGCCCTCGGCCCGCCGGCGGACGAAACCGGGAATGGGCACGACGAGCTCAACGGTGAGGTGGTAGGTGATATCGGTCGAGTCGTCTGGACCGTTCGCGAACGAGTACGAGCCGTCGAGCGCACGCATGATGTCGCCCTCGAGAAGCGTCCAGGAGATGAGCCGATTGTCGTCGCTGTAGGAGTAGGCGAGGACATAGCTCGCACTGCGCCCCATGGCGGCAGCCCGGAAGGACACCGTCGTGCCGCGGCCACGGTCGTCGCGGGCGACTACCGACGCTTCTTTGATGTCAGGCGCCCAGCTCGGGTACTGCTCGAAATCGAGCGCGACTTCGATGCACCGTTGCGGGTCGGCGGCGACGTTCATGTGCTCGGTTGCGTGCTCGGCCATCTCAGGTCCTCCGGATGTGACGTCGTGGGTAGTCGACGCAGGGCGGGTCGGTCCTCTTTGCGCGCCGTTCGGCGCGTGGTCAGGATCGGCTCGCGCCGACTATCACCTTAGCCTCCAGGTTCCTGAATTTCGGCGCCTGACTCGAACCGGCCGGGTCTCCGGGATCTGCCGGGGGTGTTGGGCAGCGCGTTGGACAGCGCGTCACCGTGGGGTACTGAGGCGCGGGCGGGCTGGCGAGGGGAGTCCGTCTTCGATCGCACGAAGTGCAGTCGTGAGGCGGGCGGCCAGGACGTCGTAGGAGAACTCGGCCTCGGCCCGGGCTCGTGAGGCGACGCGCATCGTGGCCGTCAGGTCGGGATCGTCGAGGAGGGTCCGCAGCGCTTCCGCGACTGCAACCGCAGACTTGGGCTTGGCGACAACAAGGCCGGTCGTGCCATGCAGAACCGCCTCCGCCGAACCACCGCTCGCACCTGCGACCTGGGGGGTCCCGCATGCTGCGGCTTCGACGAAGACGATGCCGAACCCCTCCTGTTCGAGGCCGCGCCACCGGTTGCGGCACAGCATGGCGTACACGTCGGCGGCGCGGTAAAGGTCGGTGAGGCCTTCGTCCGGCAGGCGTCCGAGCATTCGCACGTCGAACCCGACTCCAATCGGAATTCGCCGCCGAGCCACAGCGATCCGGCGATCCAACCGTCGACGGTCTCGGCCCGCTCCGGAGATGGCGACGACCAACCCGGGATAGTCGGGCGCAAGGAGTGCGGCCGCGTCGATGAGGATATCCATTCCCTTGCGCGGCACGAGGCGGCTGGAACTGACTACAAGCGGTGCGTCCAGCTTCGGTACAAGGCCGAACTGCTCGCGCAGCTGCGTGCGCTCGGCCGGGCTCGCCGGATGCAGTCGGACCGTGTCCACTCCGGGTGGAATGACCGTGGCCGGCAGTGGCTGCTTGGCCGCCCGCTCGGCCTCGGCCAGGGGATAGCGACCGGCCGAGATCACGTGCTCGGCTCCACGGAGGACACGGCGGAGGACGGTACGGCTCATCGGGAGGCGGCCGGGAACGGTGATCTCGGCGCCGTGCAGCACCACGGCGTACGGAAGCCCCCGGCGCCGCAGCGCCGGGCCGATCCAACCGACCGGCAGCGCCGGATCCAACACGACGAACGAGGCCCCGTTGGCGCGAGCGAGGGCTTCGATGGTGTTGACGAGTCGTGGCGATGGAAGCAGGACCTTCTGCTTCGAGCGGATGATCGGCATGGGCGCAGCTGCATCGAAGCGTTCGGTGTCGGCGTAGGGCGTGGTGAAGACGACAGCTTCGCCCATTGGGAGCCGCCGCCACAGCTCCCAGAGGTACGACTGGATCCCTCCGACCTTGGGCGGGAAGTCGTTGGTGACGAGCAGATGCGTCATGTCGGCGAGGGACTGTAGCGGGCGGTCTCGGCGCGCCTGCCGCGGCGAACTGCCACCGACTGATCGCTGAGCTCGGCGCGAACGGTGACGTCCACCTCGCTCGCATGAAGTTCGCCAAGGAGCGCACGATCGAGGCCGAGCCGACGAACTGCCCACACGGCCGCACCTCGCACGATCGGATCGGCGTGAGTAAGCGATTCCTCCAACTGTTCGCGAACGGGTCCAGCAGTGCCGTCACCGGTGTTGCCGATGGCAAGCAGCGCGTTCCGGCGCAGCGTGGCCACATTCCGTTCGGGGAGGTAGAAGCGACCGTGGGCCCCGAGCAGTTCGGCATCGGTGGACCGCAGAAGGTCGAGAAGATGAATCCATGGCTGCGATCCCGCCTCCGCGGGTGGCGGCGTGCGGCGGCGATCACCGACGCGGTTCGGCGGGCAGACCTCCTGGCAGTCGTCGCAGCCGTAGATCCGGTCGCCAAGCGCCTCACGGAACTCGGACGGGAAGACCCCTGGACGTTGGACGAGCCAGGCCAGGCAGCGCCGCGCATCGACCGTTCCGGGTGCGACGATCGCGCCCGTCGGACAACCGTCAAGGCAGCGCACACATGAGCCACAGCCATCCGCGACCGGTTCCGTCGATGCCGGGAGCCTCGCGTCGGTGACGACCGAGCCGAGCACGAACCACGAACCGCGGCCGGGGATGAGCAGGTTGGCGTTCTTCCCGATCCAGCCGATCCCGGCGCGCTGCGCGACCGCGCGATCGACCATCGAGTTGTCGTCAGCCAGGACCACAGTGCGGTAGCCCTCGGATCGCAGGACGTCGC
>JAYUDQ010000021.1:0-2798 GCA_043739745.1 Acidimicrobiia bacterium
GGAGTGTTCGCGTTCGTCCGTGAAGGTGCACCGGGCATCCACTGGACCCCCCGATTCGTCGCCTCGCTCGCATTCCTCGCCCTCGTCGGGACCGCTGGCGCGTTCGTCTTGTGGTTCGAAGAGCTCAGACGCGCCCCACTCGCGGCCGTTGCGCTCTGGACGTTCCTCACGCCCGTATTCGGCCTCACCTTCAGTGCGCTATTGCTCCGCGAGTACCCGGGTGGTCGCGAAATCGCTGGAATAGCGTTGGTCCTTGCCGGACTCGCTGGTGGTCTCGCCTTGCCCGCTCGAGGGCTGGACAATGAGAGCGATCGTGAGAACCCCGGACAAACCGAGGGACCTCCATGGCTTGCGAACACCCCACCCGGGTTCACGAATCGGCCACTGGACCGCCCGGAATCCTGATCTCTCGACTGCGATGACGTCGGTCGTGGGTTTCATCGAACGTCGGGGCGACCGTGGGTCTGGTGCGGCGGCCCGTCGATCGGGCGAGTCCCACCGTGGTCCATACCACCGTGGTCCATGCCTTGGTGGTCTTTGCCACCGTGGTTCATGCCGCGCATCATGAGTGCCATCATCGCGGTGCAGGCAACCGCTACGAATATGAAGCCGACGCCGACGACTCCTGTCGCAACCAGAACGATCGCGATCACCAGCATCGGGATACAGCATGCGATCATCATCAAGCCATGACCGCCGTGACCCTGTTGCCGGCCTCCGGGGGGCGGAGGCTGAACGTTTTGAGTGGGACCGTTAATCATGGCGGCCCACAAGGGACGCCGGCATGTGCCCGAGACGCTGGTAGAGCGGGCAATGCCCGAGGGCGCCGGTGACCACGAGATCAAGTCCCGCGGCGATGAGGAGCAGCTCGAGAACCACCGCGACCGCCGAGCCTGCGGAAATGAGCAGCACCGCGCCGACGACGATGGCGGCCAGGCCGATCGCGATTCGGCCACCTCGCTCGAGCGGTGTGATGTTTACGGGCAGTCTGCGCTGACTGCGATGCCCGGAACCAGCGAGTCGGTCGGTCGCATCGCGTGGGGACTGCGTTGTGAGGTTCATTGTGGGACGTCCCTTGGTGTTCATGATGGACCCCGTGCGCCTTCGGAGAGTTGAACGTGCTCATTGGACCGGCGGGTGTACTCCTGCGGGGCGAGGCCGCCGCAGCAACCTGCGGATTCGGTAGTCGTCGGAGCCTGATGCGTCTGGCTATCGGCGTGGTGATCGTCGTGCTTGTCGTGTTGATCGTCGTGGTGGCAGCAGCAGTTGCCGTGTTTGCCAGCCATATGTCGCTCCTTCGTCAGTGTCCAGAACCTTTCCTGGTGTGATCATGTTGCGCCCGATCGTCGCGTGTCGCATCCGCAACTGCTACGCATTCCCACTTCGGCGATCCCGTAGATGGATGGTCCCCAACACAACGAATGGCTGACAACGCGAGACACCAATTGCTTGCGGAATCCACCAATCGAGTCAACAGGCCGCCAAGACCCATCAGCGACCGATCCCGCGTAGAAGCCCGCAACACAACAGTCAGCAAACACGGATGCGGACTGCGTCTCGATCGCCCATCCTGTTCCCATGCACATGCATCAATCGAGTCAGCCCAACATCCCCCAGACATTGGTGGGGATCACGTTCGAGAACGCCTTTCGCGCCCAAGAGTTCCTTGTCGCCGCGAGCGGGCTCGCGGCCGCTGGAAAATTGAAGCTCAAAGACGCGGTCACTGTGGTCAAGGACGACTTCGGTAAGACCGTCGTTCACGAAACGATCGATCCCACACCAGGGCGCGCGGCCCTGACGGGAGCCATGTGGGCCGGCCTGTTCGGACTCATTCTCGGTGGACCCGTCGGCTGGATCGCAGGTTTGGCCGTGGGTGCCGGCGCAGGCGCAGCCACGGCCAAGGTGATGGACCTCGGCGTTCCCGACGAGTGGGTCAGTTGGTTCAGGGATGCAGTCCAGCCTCGTACCGCGACGGTTGCCCTGCTGGTGGAGGACCTCGACCGGAACGCGCTCGTCGCCGAGGCGGCCCGATTCACCGGCGCCGAACTCGTCTACGCCAACCTCGACGACGCAACCATCGAACGGGTCAAGGACGCGTTCGCGGGCAAGGTACCGACCAGCAATGACAATCACGAGTGAACAACCCGCCGCCGAACGCGCAGAGGCGGTGACAGTGACTGCTGCCCGCGAGCATGAGGGAACAGCACCCAGATGGGCAGTGTATTAGGGTTCATGTGGTTGCGCTTCGATCCCCGCCGACATACCAAGGAGACGACGATGGCAGTGAAGGACCCGGTGTGCGGAATGACTCTGGAAGAGGCTGACGCAGCTGCAACGGAGCAGCATCGCGGCACCACCTATTACTTTTGCAGCGCGGACTGCGCCGAAGAATTCCGTAACGACCCCGAGTCCTACATCTAGCGACGTGGTCGCCCTCGCTGCCTTCAGCGTGATCCTCGCGATCCTGGTTTCGTCGATCGCGCTTGTGCTCGCCGGGCGGTGGGTTGCCGCAAGAGCGGACCTGCCGGCGACGGCGCCCGAGCGGGTACCTTTCTCCGGCGGATTGCCCCCAGAGGTACATGCCTGGAACCGTTTTCACGCCCGCTATTACGTGATGGCACTGCTGTTCCTCACCTTTGACATGGAGATGGTGTACATGTTCCCGTGGGCAGTGGTCTTTCGCTCCGAGGGCACCGTCGCCATCGGGGAGATCTTCGTGTTCATCTCGATCCTCGCCCTCGGCATCCTCTACGCCTGGCGCGAGCGATCCCTCGGCTGGTCGTGACCGCTCGGGCCTC
>JAYUDQ010000022.1:0-43958 GCA_043739745.1 Acidimicrobiia bacterium
GAACCCCGGAGGTTCAGGCTGCTGAACTCCATCCGCAGCTGCGTGGCGGGCCGTTCTGATCCAAACGTCGTACGGGACGCCCGTCATGCGCACGCCCGATACCACGCCGAACAGGCGGCCGACCTGGCTCTGCGCATCCGAACCGATGACCGGCCTGAGTCGGTCCGCCACGCCAAACGGCTCGGCCCTGAGGTGGCCGCAGCCATCACGTGGACCTGTGGCGCCGATCCGACGCTGGCACTCTCGCTGACCCGCGCACTGTCGGTACTGGTCGAGCACAGCGGTCCCGACCTCGACAGCCTCAGCGCCATTGCGCACGCAGCGCACACACCAACCGTTATCGATGCGGCGGCCACCGACGCCCTGCTCGAGATCGGCATGGCGGTCAGCTCCACCGATCTCAACCTGATCGCCACGCTGGCGTCGCGTGCGCTGGAGATCATGGACGACGATGCGTCGCGGCTGTGCGCTCATCAACTGGCCGGGTGGGCCGCGGCCTACCGCTCACCTCAATCGGCGTTCGTGCACCTCGACACCGCCGAACGCCTGGCGACCGAGCTGCACGACCTCTGGCAGCTCGCGTCCGTCCGTCAGGGCAAGGGCATCGCGCTGCGCGGCGATGACCTTCACGATGCACCTGGCGCCATTGCGATGTTCGAGTCAGCTGAGCAGACGTTTGCGTTGGCGGGCGATGCCATGCACGCCAACAACTGCCGGAACATGATGGCCGCCACTGCGGCGATGGCCGGGCACCGCACCGATGAGGCCATAACATGGGCTGCGCAATGCGTGGCGTACGCCAAGGCGAGCGGCAACGTCCAGGAACTCGCCCATGCGATGTTCAGCCAGGCTGCGCTCAACGGGGGACCCGACGCCCTCGATGCCCTCACCGAGACGGTCGACCTGTTCCGCTCCGTGGGCGATTGCCGCTGCCTCACCAGGAGCTACCTCCGGCTCGCCGACCTCAGTGCGCCGGAAGAGCGGATCGCGTTCCTCGAGGACGCCCTAAAGACGGCGGTCGACGCTCACGACCTGGCTCACCAGGCAACGGCGCTGGAGCGGCTCGCCGCCGGCCAGTGGGACCTGGGAGCGCACCGCCGCGCCGCTATCGCGTTGGGTGGGTTGGCCAACCTTGTCGGTCTCGACGCAGCCACGAGCCGGTGCCCTACAGCGATGGCCGCCCAGCTGAGCGCCTGGGCCGGTGCCATCGCGGAGGGACGCGGCCTCGGCTACCGGGCTCACTGACGCCGTCTCGCCGAGTGACCGGTCGGTTCAGCGGCGCAGGCCGCCGTCGGAGTGGAGCAGCTGGCCGTTGATCCACCCACCGGCCGGCGAACACAGGAAGCGCACGAGCCGAGCGGCATCGGCCGGCTGACCGACCCGCGACTGCAGGTTGCGGGCCCGCACGTCGGCGAACACCTCCGGGGACATCCATCCGGTGTCCGTCGCGCCCGGGTTGATCACGTTCGCGGTGATGCCCTGCTCGGCCAGTTCGACGGCCGCGGCCAGCACGATGCGATCGAGCGCACCCTTGCTGGCGCCGTAGGGGACGTTGAATGCGGTGTGATCGCTGGTGAAGGCGATGATGCGGCCCGTTCCGGCAGGTTCGGCGAACTGGCTGGCGAAGGTGGCGATGAGCAACCAGGGCGCCCGGGCATTGACCGCGAAGTGTCGATCGAAGCTCTCGACCGTTGTCGTGAGGATCGCCGAGTCGGTGGATTCGCAGTGGCAGATGACGAGGGCGCGGATCGGACCGTGCTCAGCGTGCACGCGCGCGACAAGCGTGGGGGGCGCACCGGGGTCGGCCATGTCGGCCTCGTAGTGCGCGAGCGGCTGTGCATCGGCGCCCCATGGCATGCGCTCGTCGTAGGGACGCCAACCGCAGGTGACCACCCGCCACCCATCGTCAGCGAGGCCGGCCGCAACGGCGGCACCGATGCCGACGGCGCGGCCCACCCCGGTGATCAATGCCAGCGGGCGTTCATCCAGCGATGAGGCGATCGGCTGCGCAGGCATGTCCAGGACCGTAACGCCGCGCTGCCTTATCGATCCGTTGATTCGCGCGAACCCCCTCCCTCACGGACAGGCGCACGGCACGGCGCCGCACTTCGGGCAGCCGTGTTCGTACCGGGCAATCGCGTCCTCGATCCGCAGGCCGAGCTGATTCGCGAGCGATGCCACCCAGGCGACGACGTCGCCGAGCTCATGGAGCTGCTCGGCTCGCGTGCCTTTGCGGGCTGCCTTGGCCAGTTCACCGACCTCCTCGGCCAGCCATGCGACCGTCGCCGCCTGCCCACGAGCGCGGTCGCGGGTGCCGAAGGTGGCCTCGATGGCATCCTGGAAATCACCGAAGCGGTCCATGTGTGCTCCTCTTCAGGGCGTCTGGCGAGAGTGCGAACGGAGCGAATGGAGCTACTGACGCGAAGCAGCCGCCCCCGCGAACGGAGACGGCCGATGAGTCGGGATGGGGGGACTTGAACCCCCGGCCTCCACGTCCCGAACGTGGCGCGCTACCAAGCTGCGCTACATCCCGTAGCGGGTAGGGAGCGTAGCCGCGTCGCCCGACGGTCTCGGACGGGATTCGCCGCGACGCGCCCGAGAAACGGTCAGCGGGCGACGGAGTCGGGCGTCGGACGGAAGTTCGTCGAGGCGTCGCCGGCCAACACGCGGTCCTTGTAGGTGCCGCCACCGAGAAGTGCGGTGACGGCACGGCGAAGTCGCATGGGGTCGAGCGGCTTCACGAGGAAACCCTCGACGTTCGCATTCCGGGCTAAGAACACATCGGGCTGGCGGTCGAGGAGCAACAGGATGGGGAGGTGCGGAAGCCGGCCGCCTGACTCCTCGTTGTGGAGGTCGAGGGTGACCGCAATGCCGCCCATGTTGCCGATCTGCGAATCGAGCACGACGAGATCGGGCTGCTGCAGCTTGGCGCTGCCGCGGACGGCCCGGCCCGACACGACGCTCTGGACGGTGGTGGTGCGGCCGAGTACGGCCTTCACCTCGTCGTGGACCCAAGGAGCATCGCTGGCGATCAGGACATGCGGCACATCGCCAACCCTACCGGCGGCGTCGCGTGGCGCGGGAACCGGTCGGGACCTGCGCATCACCGGTAGCAGTCGGCACCGGCATGAACAGCGCCCTGCGGATCGCGTCGAGCCCGGCAAGATCGTGCACGTCCGAGGCTTGTAGCGGCACCCGGATCTGTGCCGCCGAAGGCAGTCCTTCGCTAAGCGGACGCAAGACCTCGTCATGCCCGGCCCCTCGGCGGTCCGCAGCGTGGGCACGGATGATGGCGGGCGAGAGTGGGCCCGGCGTGTCGATCGGGGGCAGCGGCGAGAAGCGCGGCTGCACGCGGTTGGCCACGACCGCATCGATCGTGATGCCCTCCGCCGCAAGTTCCGTCGCGAACCGGAGGGACTCGTCGACGGACTCCGCACGTGGGGCGGTGATCACCACCCAAGCGGTTCGCTCGTCGCGGAGCATGGCCAAGACGGCCTGGGCTCGGGCCCGGAACCCTTCCTCCATGCCGTCGAAGGCCTGGAAGAAGGCGATCGCGTCGGCGATCACCTCACCACCGACGACCTTGCCGATGCTGCGCAGCACGGCTTGCGTGGCGAAGCCCACCACCCGTAGACCGCCACGCGCGGGCGCAGTGAGGGCGCGGAACAAGCGGTTGTCGAGGAAGCGGGTGAGCCGTTCGGGCGCCGTGATGAACTCGAGCGCGCTGCGCGACGGGGGAGTATCGACCACGATGCAGTCGAACGGCGGCAGCGAGTTGCCATCCGCGTCCTTGGGTGCGTGGGCCAACTCGTAGAGCTTCTCCGTCGCCATGTACTCCTGCGTGCCCGACAGGGAGCCCGAGATGTTCCGGTAGAACGGGTTGTCCAGGATGCGCTCACCCTGAGCCGGCGTCGGCGCATGCTCGCGCACGAGGTCGTCGAAGGTGGCCTTGGTGTCAAGCATCAGGGCCCAGAGCTCGCCGCAGTCGTTCGCGAGCGGGATGCGGGCAGGCTGGTTGGTCAGCCCTTCGAGGCCGAGCGCGTTGGCGAGCCGCTTCGCAGGGTCGATCGTGACCACCGCGCAGCGCCGCCCGGACGCGGCGATGCCGAGCCCGATCGCCGCAGCCGTGGTCGTCTTGCCGACGCCCCCGGGACCACAACAAAGGACGATCCGCGGCGTGGCCATCAGGCGTGCGAGCGGTGACGGCGTGGTGTCCCCGGCATCTGCGGCGTCGCTCATGACGGCTCCGGGAGCGCGCGCAACGCGTCGCTGAGCATCGCCGCGAGCGACAGAAGCGCGCCATGGTCGACCCGTCCCCCCGTGAGGAGGGGCAGCACCAACTGCGGCAGCGGCAGCGCGGTCGCCAGCCGTTCGATCTGGACGCGCTGTGACAACGACCGGGCCCGTTCGAAGGTGAGCGAATCGGCGAGCGCGGCGCACTGGTCGGCGGGCAGCGCCCAGCGATCCGGGTTCACTGTGTCGGGGACGGCGTCGATCACGCTGTTCACCACGACCGGTCCGAGCGCGACCCCGACCCGATCCTCCAACAGGAACGCAGTTTCGATGACTTCGTTCACCGGTGTCTCCTCGGCCAAGGTGACGAGGAGGACCTGACAGCGTCGTGGGTCGGTGAGGAGCTCGAGGACCTCCTCGGCCTGCCGACGGATAGGACCGGTCCTGACCGCGTCGACGAGGCTGCGGGCGCTGCGCAGGAACGTGATGGCGTGGCCGCTGGCCGGGGTGTCGAGCACGACCAGGTCGTAGTCGCCGGTGGCCACGATCTGTTTGACCTTGCCGAGGATGAGGATGTCCTTGATCCCGGGCGTGGCCGTCGCGATCACATCCAGTGCCCCGGTCGACACGAGCCGTCCGGCCAGGCGTTTCATGCCGTGGTCCGCGAGGTATTCGATGAGCGCGTCGTCGGGGGTGAGGCGACGCCCGATGATCTCGGCCCGACCGGTATCGGGATCGGCCGGGCTCAGCTGAAGATCGACATACCCGAGGTCGTCATGGTCGAAGGCGGTGGCGATGCCGCGGGCCCCGTCGACGTCGACGATCAGCACGTGACAGCCGAGGTCGGCGGCCATACGGCCGAGCGCGGCCGCGACGGTCGTCTTTCCGACGCCACCCTTGCCGGCCACGATGACGAGCTTCGAGGTCTGCACGAAGGCCGCGGGTTCCACTCGATTCCTCCCGACCGTCTTCCTGCGGCGCGTTGCGTTGCGGCTGTCCATTGCGACTGTCCGTTGGGGCTGTCGATTGCGGCAGTCCAGTTCGGCTGTCCATTCCGGCGGAACGTGGCCGAGGCGAAGGTACCCCTGCCCCTGCCAGTACCGTTGAAGGCCCACGGTACCCAGAAATCGAGCGACCCCGATCGTGTTCCTCCCGACTCCCTTCCGCCCCACCGACCGACCGTTTCCGCGCCGCGCGTTGCGCGCCGTCGCATTGTTCGGCCTCGTCGGCTGGTCGTTGTCTGCGGTCATCAGCGGCGCGTCGGCCGCCAGTTCCGCGACGACGGTCGTCCCGGCAGCTCCGGCGGAGACCACGGCTGCCGGTTCGGGCCGTTCAAACGACCGCGGATCAACGTCGACGAAGGGCTTCGTCGACGTCATCGATGTCAGTGGCTACGTCGATCCGGTCATGCGCGACTTCATCCTCCGTTCGATCGAGGACGCAGTCGGCCACGACGCCGAGGCGCTCGTGATCCAGCTCAACTCTCCGGGGTCGCTGCTCCCGACGGCGCAGCTCAATGCCCTGGTCAACGCTATCCGAGACGAGCGCCGGGTGTCCGTCACCGTGTGGGTAGGTGGCTACAAGGCGAGAGCCAAGGGTGGTGCGTCACGCCTGGTCACTGCCGCCTCTGTCGTCGGAGTGGCTCGGGGCACGCACATCGGCGACGCTCCAGCCGCGGCCGGGGGCGACGATCGGCTCGTCGGACGCACCTACACGTGGGATGGCGCCCTCAAGGCGAAGGTGGCGCAGATCGATGCGCCGGTGCTCGTGCAGTTCGTCGGGCTGCTCGACGGGCGGACCGTCCACGGCCGCACGCTCGACACTGCCGAGGACGTGAAGGGTGCGGACGGCAAGGTTCACCCAAAGCCCTACGGCGTCCGCTTCGCCAAGCTCGGGCTCGTGCCCCGCTTGCTGCACACGGCCACGAATCCGTCGATCGCCTACTTCCTGTTCGTCGTCGGGCTTTCACTGTTCGTCTTCGAGTTCTTCACCGGCGGCGTAGGCGTGGCAGCCGGTGTCGGGCTTCTCGCGTTCGCCATGGCCGCATCGGGGTTCGGCAACCTTCCGACGAGACCCCTCGGACTCGCCCTGCTGCTGCTGTCGATGTTCGGGTTCGCGGTGGACGTCCAGGCCGGCACTCCCCGCTTCTGGACCGGCGTCGGCACGGTGTCGCTCGTGGCCGGTTCGCTGACGCTCTACGCCGAAGACACCCACGTGCCGATCTACTGGATCGCCGCCGTCACCGTGATGGTCGTGCTGTTCATGGTCAACGGGATGCCGACGATGGTCCGCACCCGCTTCGCCACGCCGACTATCGGGCGTGAAGCGATGATCGGCGAGCTCGGCGAGGCCCGCGAGGCAATCTCGCCGGAGGGTGTGGTGATCGTGAAGGGCGCGCCGTGGCGGGCACGGACGAACCGGGCCACACCGATCCCGGCGGGAGGACCGATCCGGGTGGTCGCCATCGACGGGCTGCTACTCGAGGTCGAACCGCTCGAAGGTGGGGCGAAAGACGCCGGTCACTGAGCCGAGACACACGCGGGGATACCCACCGGAACAAAGCTCGGTGGCCGGAGATTTCTGGGGCGGGCTCTTGACGGGGCCGGGAGGCGTTCGGCTACCGTCGGCTTTGTGACGTCAGACACATCAGGCCTTGTGTTCTTGGTCACACGTTCTGTAACGTGCGGGTTACAGACCTCTTGGGGGAGGCCCATATGGGAGTTCTTGCAGTAGAGACGTGGCAGCAGCGAGCCGCTTGTCGGGGCCCGCAGTCCGCAATGTTCTTTCCGCCGTCGCATTTCGAACGGAAGGACGAGAAGGAGTACCGGGAGGCGAGCGCGAAGAACATCTGTGCACAGTGTTCCGTTCGCCTCGACTGCCTCGACTACGCGATTCGCATCCGGGAGCCGCATGGCATCTGGGGCGGCTTGAGCGAAGTCGAGCGTCGCTCGGTCATGGCCCGGGAAGCCGTCTGAGACCGCAGGCCGAAGGTTCTTCGGTCGGTCAGGGGGGACGGCTTCCCGGGCCAGCAACTCGCGTGGCGGGTGTCGATTTCCGGGCCTCGTCGATCCACCGTTAGGTTCGCCGCATGCGTGCCGTCGTGATGCGTCAGGGGGCGCTCGTCGTTGACGAGGTGCCCGAACCCGCTCTGCGCGCAGGGCAGGTGCTGGTGCGAACGGTCGCCTGCGGGATCTGTGGGTCCGATCTGCACTTCATGAAGCACGCGCACCGGATGGTGGCGTTGTCGAAGGAGGCCGGAGGCATCTTCCGTCTCGACCTCGACCGTGATGTGGTCATGGGGCATGAGTTCGCGGCCGAGGTGCTCGAGCTCGGCCCCGATGCCATGACCTCGGCCGTTCCCGGTGATCTCGTCGTCTCGATGCCCATGCTCTTCGAGAGCTTCCCCCCGAGCGCGGAGACGGTGAAGGGCATCGGGTACTCGAACGACCACTCCGGTGGCTACGGCGAGCGGATGGCACTCAGCGGACCTCTGCTCCTCAAGGTGCCCAATGGCCTCCCGGCAGATCACGCGGCGCTGACCGAACCTATGGCGGTCGGGCTCCACGCCGTGGCGAAGTCCCGGATCGTCGCAGGCGAGGGCGCCATCGTCCACGGCTGCGGACCGGTCGGACTCGCCGTGATCGCCGCCCTCCGCCTCGCTCGGATTGACGTCATCATTGCGTCCGACTTCTCGCCCGCCCGGCGGGCTCTGGCCACGACGATGGGTGCCACCGGAGTCGTTGATCCTGCCGCCGAGCTGCCCCTCGAGGCCTGGGTGCGCACCACCGGCTGGAAGGGCGGCGGGCTGGGCGCGATCGCGCCGCTTGTCCAATTCGACGCCATCGGGGTGCCGGGGATCCTCAACGAGCTCATGAAGCGAGCGCCACGCGGGTCGCGCATCACCGTTGTGGGGGTCTGCATGGAGGCGGACACCATCCAGCCGATCTTCGGCATCAACAAGGAACTGCAACTCCAGTTCGTGCTGGGCTATGCCCCCGACGAATTCGCCGCCACTCTTGCCCACCTCGCCGAGGGACGCATTGACGGCGCTCCGCTGATCACCGGTCGAGTCGGCCTCGACGGCGTCGCCCAGGCGTTTCTCGACCTGGGCAACCCGGAGCGTCACGCCAAGATCCTCGTCACCCCGTAGCGAAACTCGGGTGCCCGTCCGCCGGGGGCATTGCCGCCGCAGGTAGCCTGCGTGAATGCCGTTCTCGCTCGACGTCGTCGTAGTCGGTGGCTGCGGCCATGTGGGTCTGCCGCTCGGAATCGCCTTCGCAGAGCGGGGCATGCGGACCGTCGTCTATGACATCAATGCCGCGTCGGTGGCCCTCGTCAACAGCGCCACCATGCCCTTCGATGAGCCTGATGCACCGCCCGTGCTGGCGCGGGTCATCGGAAACGGCACCCTCCGTGCTTCGAGTGATCCTTCGGTGATCAGCGAGGCCGAGCATGTCGTCGTGGTCATCGGCACACCTGTCGATGAGCACCTCAATCCGGATGCGCGGGCCGTTCCGGATGCGGTCGCTGCACTCGTCCCCCACCTCCGGACAGGGCAGCTCCTCGTTCTGCGCTCGACCGTGTTCCCCGGGGTCACTGCGCTCGTCGAGCGTGAACTCTTGAGTGCCGGTGTCGCCGTCGACGTGACGTTCTGCCCGGAGCGAATCGCCGAGGGCAAGGCGATGACCGAACTGTTCACGCTGCCGCAGATCGTGTCGGGCCGATCCGCGCCAGTGCTGGCGAGGGCCGACAAGCTGTTCTCGAACCTCACTGCGCAGACCGTCCATCTCGAGCCCGAAGAGGCTGAGCTGGCGAAGCTGTTCACCAACACCTGGCGCTACATCAAGTTCGCAGCATCGAACCAGCTCTACATGATGGCGAACGACTTCGGCCTCGACTTCGAGCGAATTCGCTCGGCCCTGGCCTTCGATTACCCGAGGGCTGCCGATATCCCAAGAGCCGGATTTGCTGCTGGACCATGTCTTTTCAAGGACACCATGCAGCTTGCTGCCTTCAACGACAACAAGTTCCTCCTTGGTCATTCAGCCATGCTTGTCAATGAGGGAATGCCCCTCTATGTCGTGTCGCAGATCGAGAAGCAGTACCCAAATCTCGGTGATCTGACCGTAGGTATTCTCGGCATGGCATTCAAGGCGGAGTCGGACGACATCCGATCGAGCCTCTCCTACAAGCTGCGCCGCATCCTGCGCTTCAAAGCCGCACACGTTGTCTGTGCCGACCCGTATGTCACCGTCGATCCGGCGCTGATCTCGCAGGAGGACCTTCTTGCACAGTCGGATGTCGTGATCATCGGCGCTCCGCATGGCGCCTACCGCGACCTTCAGACCGACGTGCCAATCGTGGACATATGGGGCGTGACCGGACGCGGCGTGCGCGTCTGATCACGTCAATGACGCCTGTTGGATCGCAGCACAGCGCGTCGCAGCACAGCGCGACTGATCTATCCAGATCACCGGGCCTGATTCGCGGTATCGGCGCGTTCGCTGTGCTCGTCATGGCCTGGCCGGCAATGCTGACCCGACCAACCACCGGGAGCGACATGTCCTGGGTGCTCGCCATCGCCGAAGCCCATGTGCAGGGCGTGCGCTGGGGCCACGATCTCGTCTTCCCGTACGGGCCGCTGGGTTTCATGATCACCGGGTCGGCGGCGCACGGCTGGCAATTCGCAACGGCCGTGGCCTATCGGCTCGGCCTGATCGCGCTGCTCTACGGATCGGCCGCCGAGGTGGCCCGCCGTTCGGATCGGCGCGCGCTCGGTACGCCGATGGTGATCGGCCTCGCATTGCTCGTCGGGGCCACGAACGCGCCTGCGGAACTGCTGATCGCCGCCGCCTTCGTCCGGCTGTTCTCGGCCCGCGAGGGTTTGCGGGCGGCAGACGCAGCCGGTGATCTCCGCAGGGTGCGCGAACTGCTTTGGCGATCGCAGGTCGAGGCGTCGTGCCTGGCTGCGCTCGGCCTCGTCGCCAAGTTCAGCGTCGGCGTCACGCTCGTGGTCCTGGCCGTCGCTCATTTGGTTGCTGTCGTGGAGCTGACCCGGCGCACAGCGGCGGGACGGACAGCCATCGGTGTTCTCGTGGCCGGTCCGTTCCTGGGAGCGGCGGCGCTGATCGGGTTCTGGCTGGCCGCCGGCCAGCGCCTCGGCGACCTGCCGGTGTACGTACGCCGTTCGTGGGCACTCAGCTCGGGCTATGTGCAGTCGATGTGGCTCGACAACACCTCCGACCGCTTCGGGATCATCGTGGCCGCCCTAGCCGTCGTCGTTGTCGGTGCGGTGGTCCTCCGATGGCGCAACGCCGGACAGACGCGGTGGCGTAACGCCGGGCCGACAAGGTGGTGGACCGAGGTGATCGTGCTCGCGCCGGTCCTCGCGGTCGTGTTCCGGGCTTCGTTCACCCGTCAGGATTCGGGCCATACATTCATCTTCACGGGCTTGGCCGGGCTGCTCTGCATCCCCTACCTGGCGGCCTCATTGCGCCGGTCCGAGTGGAGCGTGGAAGCCCTGGTGCTGGGCACGGCGGCCGTGGTCGCTGTCGCACAGATGGGCCAGTCCGTCAGCGTTGTGCTCGACCCCGCGCCTCGCGTTCGCGACGTGCTCGGAACCATCGAACTGCTCGTCCGGCCGGGGGCGCGCACCGACTTGCTGCGGGAGGCGTCGGCCGTATTTCCCGAGTCGGCCGACGTCGCAGGGCTGCTTGCCGGGATCACCGGCGGACCAGCGGACCGAAGCCCCGGCTCGCCGTCGCCTCGCATCGCCGTGATTCCGCTCGAGACGAGCATGATCTGGCGTTTTCGCCTGCGCTGGTCGCAACCGCCCGTGCTCCAGCGTTACAGCGCGTACACGCCAGGTCTCGACCGTCTCGACGCGTCGTTCCTGGCCTCGAAACGGGCTCCGGCCTACGTGCTCTACCAGTCGGGTCGCAGCATCGACGGGAGGCTCGTCGCGGCCGAAGCGCCACGCTCGCTGCTCGAGCTCACGTGCAGGTACAAGCCGGTTGAGGCCCGCGGCACGTGGACGTTGCTCCAGCACCTGGACCGATCCCGCTGCGGGCGGCCGACGATCCTGCGATCGCGCTCGGTGCACAACGGCCGGGTGACGGCCCTCGACCTGCCCGACGCGCCGCCGGGAACGCTGATCTACGCCCTGACGCTGAGCACTCCGCAGCGTTCGTTCGTCGAACGGCTGTGGACGGCGATCCTGCGGCCCAGCCGGGAGGACACGATCATGATCGGCGGCGAGCGGCGGCGGCTGATCGCATCGTCGTACGGTGCGCCGATCCCGCTCACCGGCCCGTCCGGTCCTGGCGACGCGCTCGTCAGCGGAATTGTGGGTGACGTCGGGCCGGTTCCCGAGACGCTTAGTATCTCCGGTCCGGGTTGGGGCGCCGTTGTCGCAACGATCTCGGCGTATCCCGCGGTCGATCCGGTTGACGGGGCGACCGGATGAGCACTGGGCGCCGCCATATGCAGGAACACAACCAGGCCAAGGAGGGCGCGGTGACCGTGCAACGAGAGGAAGCCGGGACAACCGACGCCGGCGACGACAGCTCCGTCGACCCCACGCTCGACAGCGCTTCCGGTGCCGACCACCGCTTCATACGCCGCATCTCCGATCCCATCCCACACGACCACCTGCAGCACGGTCCGCGGGTCTCGATCGTGGTCACTGTGTTTAATGAGGGTGACACGATCGTCGGCTCGCTCGATCGGATCTTCGAGTCGGTTCGGCTGCCGTGCGAGGTGCTCGTCGTCTACGACTCGCCGGACGACACGACCGCACCCTTCGTGGCCGAATACGCGGCGCGTGACCTCCGGGTGAAGCCGACATTGAACACCTACGGGCGGGGGCCGGCGAGGGCGATCCGTTTCGGCGTTGACCATGCGGCCGCACCTGTCGTCGTAGTCACGATGGCTGATGGGTGTGATGATCCTGCGCAGATCGATCCGCTCACCCGCCTCGTGGAGCGTGGCGTGGTCGTAGCCGCTGCGAGCCGCTACATGCGTGGTGGCCAGCAGGTGGGTGGGCCGTGGTTCAAGAGCACGTTGTCGCGCCTGGCCGGACGCACGTTGCACACGTTCGCCCGGGTCGGCACGAACGACGCGACGAACTCGTTCAAGGCCTACAACGCCGAGTTTGTGCGGGCGGTGGGTATCGAGTCCGACGCCGGGTTCGAAGTCGGCCTTGAACTCGTGGCCAAGGCCCGCCGGTACCGTCAGCCCGTCGCCGAGCTGCCCACCATCTGGCTGGACCGTGCTTTTGGTGTGTCGAACTTCAAGCTTGCCAAGTGGCTACCGAAGTATGTGCGCTGGTACGTGTACGCCTACGGCCCCAAGCTTCCTCTGCCCCCTTCCGCGTCTAGGCACGCGCACAGCTAACGAAAGTACGTGTACATGTCATCGTCGAAAGTTCTTGTTACCGGCTCGGCCGGCTTCATCGGCGGCTATCTCGTCGAGGAGCTTCTGGCCCGCGGCTACCACGTGGTCGGGATCGATAACTACTCGAAGTACGGCAAGGTCACGAAGAGCTACGACGACAGCCCCGACTACACATTCGTCGAGGGCGATTGCACCGACATTGCGCTGATGTCGGAGTTGGCGGGTGACTGTGACCACTTCATCGCCGGCGCTGCGTTGATCGGCGGCATCTCCTACTTTCATGCGTACGCGTACGATCTCATCGCGACGAACGAGCGGATCATGGCGGCCTCGTGTGACGCGGCGCTGAAGGCGTTCGCGGGCGGGAAGGGCCGCCTGCAGAAGGTCACCTACATGTCGTCGTCGATGGTGTTCGAGTCGACCGACCACTGGCCGTCCGTCGAGGGCGACGAGCGCAAGGTTCCGCCGCCTCTGTCGAGCTACGGGTTTCAGAAGCTGGCCGTCGAGTACTTCGCGAAGGCGGCGTGGGACCAGTACAAGCTGCCGTACACGATCGTGCGGCCGTTCAATTGTGTCGGTGTTGGTGAGTCGCGGGCCAAGGGTGAGCACGAGATCCTGTCCGGGAACGTCAAGCTGGCCATGAGCCACGTCGTGCCTGATCTCGTGCAGAAGGTGCTGAAGGGCCAGGACCCGTTGCATATCCTCGGCGAGGGTAACCAGGTCCGGCACTACACGTATGGTGCCGACCTGGCCAAGGGCGTGGTCACCGCCATGGAGCATCCTGATGCTCGCAACGAGGACTTCAACCTGTCGACGGCGGAGTCGACCACGGTGCTGGCGTTGGCCGAGATGATCTGGGACAAGATCCACAAAGGATCGAAGCCCTTCGCGTACGTGTCCGATGACGGCTTCGAGTACGACGTCCAGAAGCGGGTCCCATCGACCGAGAAGGCCAAGCGGGTGCTCGGCTTCGAAGCCACCACCACACTGTCCGACATGCTCGACCTCGTAATCCCCTGGATCACCACAGCAGTCGAAACGGGCGACATCTGAGCCGCGCCTGGGCCTTCGTCCGGCGCCATCCCGTCGTGGCGCTCATCCCTGTGGCGTACGGTTATCTGCTGTGGCTCGCCACCTCGACGGGACAGTGGTTCTACGCCGACGAGTGGGAGTTCATCACCACCCGTTCGCGGCCGCCGCTATCGCATGTCGGCGACCTCGCCGACGTCTTCTTCCGGCCCCATAACGAGCACTGGTCGACGCTGCCGGTCATCCTGTACCGGGCCATCTTCGGCGTCGTCGGGCTGAAGGCCTATTGGCCGTACCTCGTGGTCCTCCTCGCGCTGCACTGCAGCGTTGCCGTTCTGCTGGCGCGACGGTTGCAGCGGCACGGTGTCTCGGGCTGGATCGCGTTCGCCGTCGTGGCTGTGTTCCTGTTCTACGGCGCTGGTTCGGAGAACATCTTCTGGGCGTTCCAGATGGCGTGGATGGGGTCGGTGGGTTTCGGACTGCTGATGATGGAGGTCGCCGGCGGTGACCGTTTCACCCGAGGCCGCGTCGTGCTGGCGTGGACGTTCGGCGTGGCCGCACTGGCGTGTTCGGGTGTTGGCATCTCCATGGTCGCGGCGACGGTCCTTGCCGTGCTGCTGCGCCGAGACTGGCGCGATGCGCTACGGGTTGCCTGTGTGCCGGCGCTCGCCCAGGCGGTCTGGTACGTCAGCTACGGGCGGAGCGCGAACGAGGCGAACCCGATCGACTGGTCGAGCGCTCCCTACCAGTTGGGCAGTTACGCGTGGCGGGCGATCACCAGCACGGTCGACCGCACCGTCGGCCTGGGCGGGATCGGTCCCCTTGCGGTAGTGGTTCTCATCGCTGTCGCGGCGCGGACAAGCCGGTCGTTCGTCGACCGACACGCCGAAGTGCTGTCGCTCGCCGGCGCGTGCGTGGTGTTTCTTGCGCTCGTCGGGCTCGGCCGCGTCGGCATCGACTTCCCGCAGGCGTCGCGCTACAGCTACGTGATCTACGTGCTCGTCGCACCGCTCGTCGCGGTGCTCGTGCGCGACGCACTGGCAACGTCGGGTGCCGCTCCCCGTTGGATCGCGATCGGCCTGATGGTGCTCACGTTCGGCTACTCGTTCGGCACGCTGAACGACGACGCAAAGACGGAAGGAAAGCTCGAACGCAAGATCAAGCGCAGCGTCGTCGCGGCGTTCACGGTTGCTCGCTCCGGGTTCGCTGCGCCGAACGCCATTCCCGACCCGTACAGCGGCGACCTCACCATCGCCCGCGTCCGGATGCTCCTTCGCCAGGGCATCGCGCCGAACGGTGAGCCGACCGCGCAGGCCCTCGCCGACGTGATCGCCCGAACGTCGGTCGACATGACCGTGCAGCCCCGCGTGCCGTTGGCCGGCGACGCGCTGGTCATCGCCTCGCTCGGGCGGGTGACGGCGCAGCCGATCGAGACGGGTTGTGTCGGGTTCTTCCCGGTCGGGGCCAACCCCCAGTTCTCGCTCCTGCCCCGTCGTCCGGCCTCGATCAAGATCGTGCCCCTCGTCACCGGAAAGATCGTGGTCACGGTCAAGCGCAACGGACGGGCGTCGCCGCCGATCGATTTCAACGTCGTGGCCAACAACCCGGTGTTCGTGAACCTCACCGATCCGCGCAACGAGTATGTCATCGGCATCCCGTCCGACGGCGAGACGAAGGCGTGCGGCATGGGCCAGTCGATCCCGGCCGGGTAGTCGTCCGGCCTTCCGCAATCACCCGGCTCCGCAAGCCTGGGGTGGCGGCCACGCTCCTCGCTCTCAACGCATCCGGTACTCGCCGATCACTGCACTCGAGTACCGCTTCACGGCGTCGGATGCTGCGGAGTGGGACCTCCTTTCGAGCGTGCTCGACGGATTTGCCCGAGCGCCGATGGTTGCCGGGATCTTCGAACGTTGCGACGAAGTGCAGCGACTTCTTGCCGATCGAGGGCTCAAGGGACGCAAGCCGCCCGATCTCGTGATCGCCGCACACGCGGAGCTCGCCGGTCTGACCGTCGTCCACTACGACCATGACTTCGAGCACATCGCATCGGTCACTGGTCAGCCGGCGATCTGGATAGCGCCGCCCGGTTCGCTGGATTCGAAGTTGGTGGTCCGGGCTTTCGGTGATCCAGAACCGCGGTAGCGGTGGTCTGATCTGCCGCCGGCTCGGTGCGGCAGTGACCAGGATCACCGTGGCGGTGCATTGGGGTCAAAAGAGGCGGTTCTGTGGCGCAGGAACACCTGAAGGTGGATCCTGTCGCGGAACACGGCGTCTTCGGCGTCCGGTACAAAGGAGCCGCATTCCACGCTCGTTGAACAAGCCCGCTCAGTACGGCAGGCGAGGTCCGGCGATGCGCACGTCGCCGCGGCGGCGCGTGACGCCGGTCGCATCGAGCTCGGCCATCAGCGGCAGCGCGTACTTGCGGCTCGTACCGAGCGCCTCACGCACCTGAGACATGGTCACACCCTCCGTATGCGTGCGTAGCAACTCGGCAACGACGTGTGCGGCTTCGGCCACGGCCGCGCTCGCGAAGTAGAGATCGTCGCGCTTCACCACGATGCCGCGTCGCACCAGTTCCCGCAGCTGGACCGGGTCGACACCACCTGGGTCGGGGGGCGAGAACGGGCTTGCAGTCAGTGCGGCGACGAAGGGATGATCGGCCAGGGGATCGGCGGCGGCGACGAAGATGGCCCGCCCACCGCGCATCGTGAGGTCACCGCCGGGCTCCTCGGCGAGCAACTGCAACACGGCCCGACCCCTGTCGTCGAGTACCGCTGCGTCGAATCCGGACGGTCCCGCCTCGGTGATGAGTGCGCGGATGCGTAGCCGCTCGCCATCGAGCAGCGTCGGATCGATGGCGATGTGGCCGGTGAGCACCGGGCCCGACCACACCTCGCCGCCGCTCAGCCGGTGCAGCTCCGCCAGCGCAACAGTGCCGCGCTCAGCCACCAGCCGTTCGATGCTGCGGGTGGGGCGGGCCTTCGATGCAGGGCGCACGGGTGCGACGTCGAGCACCTCACCGCCGCCAACCGTCTCGCCGCGACCGTGGTCGCGTAGGACGAAGCGGTCGCCAGGGGCAAGAGGCAGGGCGCACGGGAGATGCACACGGACGAAGCCCGAACCACCCGGCTCGATCGACGGAGCCTGGAGGATCCGGACGTTGACGGTGTGTTCGCCCGAGCCGATGTATGCGGCATAGGCACCGCGACGCGTGACGGGGTGGGCCAGGGATCCGAGGACCTGAAGGCTCGCATCGAAACGTATGCATGCATGCCAATCGTCGGGATGGACGAGTGCATCGCCGCGGGCCGTCTGGTGATGATCGATGCCGGTCACATTGACGGCGACGCGGCTCCCGGGCCGGGCCTGGTCGATGCGCTCGCCGTGCGTCTGTAACGAACGCACGCGAACCCCGATTCCGGAAGCTGCCGGGCCCACCACGTCCAGCGCATCGTCTACCGCCAGTGCACCGCCGGTGAGTGTGCCCGTCACGATCGTGCCCGAACCCCGGGCCGAGAACACACGGTCGACCCAGAGCCTTGGCCGGCTCGTATCGGCGCCCGACGGCGCGGAGGTGGCAAGACGGTCCAGTGCAGCCCGAAGCGCATCGAGCCCGCGACCGCTGATGGCATCCACCGACACGATCTCGGCGTGCTCGAGGAACGAACCGGCGAGGTGATCGATGACGTCGAGCTCGGCCAGTTCCCGCCAGTCGGGATCGACCACGTCGGACTTGGTCAGCGCGACGACGCCGTGCCCGATCCCGAGCAGCCCGAGGATCCGGAGGTGCTCCTCGGATTGGGGCTTCCAACCTTCGGTGGCGGCAACCACGAACAGGCAGGCCTCGACGCCGCCGATGCCGGCAAGCATGTTCTTGAGGAACCGGATGTGCCCGGGTACGTCGACGAAGCTGAGAACTGTTCCCGAACTGAGGGTGGTATGGGCGAAGCCGAGGTCGATCGTGAGCCCGCGTGCCTTCTCCTCGGCCCATCGGTCAGGGTCGCTGCCGGTGAGCGCCAGTACGAGAGTGGACTTGCCGTGATCGACGTGTCCGGCCGTGGCGATGATCCGCGTGATCCCGACCGGACGTTTCGGTGTTGCCGTCAAGGTCGGCTCACTTCGCGAGCGCAAGGCGAAGCGCGGCGATCAGGAGTTCGTCGTCGAGCGGGTCGACGGTCCTCAGGTCGAGATGGGTCGCGCCGTTCTGGACCCGGGCGACGACGGGCGTCTCGTAGGCGCGCAGATGAACCGTCCAGTCGCCGGCAATGCGCACACCGAAGGACGGGATGGTGCAGCCGGGGAGCGTCCCTCCGCCCGGCACGGCGTCCATGGCACTTCCCGCGACCCGATCGTCCGCTACTGCCAGCACGATGGCATCGGCGCGCGCGATGAGCGACCCGACCGAACGCGTCGCCATGTCCCAGAACGGCACGAGCGCTGTGCTCCCGCCCGCATATGCCAGCAGTACGCGTTGCAAGGCTTCGAGGACCTGGCCACCGGGACGCAGTGCGCGGGCCAGCGGGTGGTTTGCGCACCGTTCGACGAGGTCGCGCCGGCCCGCGATGATGCCCGCCTGCGGGCCGCCGAGGAGCTTGTCCCCGGAGAACACGACGAGCCCGGCACCCGCATCGAGGGTCTGACGGGCCGCCGGTTCGCCGTCGAGCCAGGCGAGACGCGGGACCCGCCCCTGCGGGTCGGCGAGCCACGGTGTCGTCGAGTCGAGGAGGCCCGAGCCGATGTCGGCCACCACGGGAGCGCCCAGGGTGGCGAGGGCCCTCACGCTGACATCCTGTGTGAAGCCCGTCATCCGGTAGTTCGACTGGTGCACCTTCAGAATGACGGCGATGTCGGAGGACGGAGTGGCGACCGCAGCGGCGTAGTCGTCGAGCCGTGTGCGGTTCGTGGTGCCGACCTCCACGAGCGCTGCACCCGACTGCTCCAGGACCTCGGGAATGCGAAAACCGCCGCCGATCTCGACCAGTTCGCCGCGGCTGACGACGACACCGCGACCGCGTGCCAGCGCAGCGAGGACGAGCATGACCGCAGCCGCGCAGTTGTTCACCACCAACGAGGAATCTGCCCCGGTCAGCTGGGTGATCAGCTCGCTCGCATGGGTCCGACGCGAACCCCGCTTCCCGGTCGCCAGATCGAACTCGAGGTTCGTCGAACGGACCGCCGGGCCTCCGTTCCCCTCGCCGCCCGCCGCCTTTCGCAGCGGCGCACGTCCGAGGTTCGTGTGCAGCAGCACGCCGGTGGCGTTGATCACCGGCCGCAGGAGCCGCTCCGCGAAGGCCGCGGCATACCGGTTGGCGTGCGGCGCGGGGTCGCTGCGGTCGGTGGCGATACCGTGCCGGGCGGCCTCCACCAGCACCGACCGGGGAACGGCGGCCAGGCCGGCCTCGGCACGCAAGGCCCTTGCGAGGGCATCGACGGACGGCGGGCGCTCCACGTCGCGCACGCTATCGGTCCGACCCGGGTCGACCTGTCCGGCGCGCTGCCAACCGACCAGGGTCCACCGTCCGTGACCAGCGGTCAGTCGAGGTGTTTGGCAGGCCGGGTAGGCTTTCGAGGCTCCCCGCGAAAGGGTGACTTCCTCCGTGACTCGCATTCCTCGTTCCTCCTCCCTCTTCGATGCTGATGCTCCGGCTTCGGCGCGCCCCCATAGCCGCCGCGGATGGGGTGTGGCCGTTCTCGCCGGCGCCGTGCTGGCAGTTGTCGCCGCACAGGCGCTGCCGGCCGTCGGTCAGGCGCCGGTGCCGGTGTCCGTCTCCATCGCCCCGGAGGTTCCTGCGGGGTTCTCGACGCAGAATCTCCCGACGCAGGCGACGCAGCGGGTCATCGTCACCGTGGTCAACAGTGGTACCGCAGCGGTCGTCAATGAGCAGATCGTGGTCCGCCTCGGGAACAAGCCCGACTCCATCATCGGCGTGTCCGACGGTCTGGCCAACGTCGGTGTGCTCGATCTGACCAGTGGTGCTTGGTACCACACCATCGCGTCGATTGCGGCCGGAGCAACGGCCACCTTCACGCTCAGCTGGGTGAAGATCTGCCCGGGCCGCTGGCCGTTGGCCGTTCGCGTGGCCGACAAGCTCGCCTCGATCTCTGCCCAGTGGGTCGGTCCCTCCGATCCGCGCTGCGGACCCGACGAACTGGCCA
Source organism: Acidimicrobiia bacterium (assembly GCA_043739745.1). Classification (GTDB taxonomy): domain Bacteria; phylum Actinomycetota; class Acidimicrobiia; order Acidimicrobiales; family JANYDT01; genus JAYUDQ01. The sequence goes on from JAYUDQ010000022.1 coordinate 19,813, forward strand.
GCCCGCAGCCGCCGTCGTTCTACCAGTTGGCATGGCCGCCGACGGCTCCCGTTGCGACCACCACGACCGTGCTTGCACCCGGCGCCACGACGACTGCGCTGATCACCGCCCCTGGAGCGACGACGATCCCAGGCGTGTCGACGACCACCATCTTCGGAGCTGGTTCGACGACGACCGCGGCGACAACCTCGACGACCAAGCCCGGGGTCACACAGCCTTCGCTCATCCAGCTCACCCTTTCCACGTCGTCGACGACGGCGCCAAAGCCATCGACGACGGTCCCGAAGTCGACGACAACGAAGCCGGGCACCGTGATCCTCTGCAAGACCGTCGGCGGCAAGCGGTACTGCGCGCCGAAGTCGTCGGCCTACAAAGAGGGTCAGAAGAAGTCGGTCGAGATCAAGCCGAAGACCACCAAGAAGAAGAAGTAAGCACGCGTTCCTTGTCGGTGAACGCCTCGTCGATGGACTCCCACCTGCTGGCTGTGGCTCGTGCCGCAACGGGCTTCATGCCCGACGACGAGGGGCTCGCGCTGTACGGAGCAGCTGCGGGTGTCCGGCGAGGAGCGATGCTCGAGGTCGGCGCCTACTGCGGCAAGTCGACCGTGTACCTCGGCGCTGCCGCTCGCGAGACGGGCTCGGTGCTGTTCAGCCTCGATCATCATCGTGGCTCCGAGGAGAACCAGTCGGGCTGGGAGCATCACGATCCGACCGTGGTGGACGAGCGCAGCGGCCGTATGGACACGCTGCCGTTCTTCCGGCGCACGATCGAGGACGCCGGCCTGGAGGATGCGGTCGTCGCGCTGGTGGGCCGATCTGAAGTGATCGCGCCGGTGTGGCGGACCCCGCTCGTGTTCTTGTTCATCGACGGTGGGCACGGCACTGAGCCGGCCCGCGCCGACTACGAGATGTGGACGCCGCACGTGTTGCTGGGCGGTGTGCTGGCCGTCCACGATGTGTTCCCCGATCCGGCCGACGGTGGACGACCGCCGTATGAGCAGATCTACCTGCCGGCGCTCCGGTCAGGGTGCTTCGCCGAGGACGAGTCGCTCGGATGTGGTTCGCTGAGGGTGCTTCGGCGGGTCTGAGCATCCGGGCTCCGCTTGCGAGCCGGGCCCCGCTCGTGCCACAGGATCAACCCTGAGGCGGTCTGGAACACCCGACGCACCGGAAACGACTCCGACCCACAGTTGCGGCGTTCCTGATCGCACCGGCCGTTCGCAGCGGCGGTCTCGATCACCTTGGCGGTAGAGCCACTCGAGCGGGGCGGCACCGAAACGATGACGATGCAGTTGGTCTGTCTGAGCGGGGCCGGCGTAGAAAAGATCAGTCGTCGTCCGTCATGAAGAGCTGTGCCGTCGGGCTTCCGTCGTCCAGCACCGCATGAGCGATCACCACGGCGGCGGCGCTGTAGGCCGTGCGCTCACCTTCGGGAAAATATGTGCGCGTAGGGATATGAAGGCCGGTCCAGTAGTCACCGTCGGGATGTCGTAGTGATCGCGTCCACCCCAGCAGAGCGACCGCCGCGTCGCCCATCCCGGCAAGCCGGCACGCAATGGCCGCTTCCGCCGTCTCACCCGTGGTCACCCACGGATGGTCGTTGACGCACAGGACGCCTTCGCCCTCGGTCACGAACTTCGACCATTGGGCCCGCAGGTGCGTTCGCGCGTCGCCGTCACGGTGGATGCCGCCGAGGATCGGGTAGTACCAGTCCATTGCCCAGCGGTCCTTCTCGGCGAAGAACTCGAGCGGGTGGTGGGCGAGCGCATGGTGCAGCCGGGCGCGGGCCTCGACCCAGTCTGCGGCGTCGTGGCCCAGCCGCGATGCAACCGCGATGGCACAGCCGAGGCTGTGGTGGATCGACGACGAGCCGGTGATGAGTGCGTAGTGGAACGGCGTGCCGTCGGGCTCACGGGCCCAGTGGATCTCACCCGTGGGCTGTTGCAGCTCGAGCACCCACGAGATGGCGGAACGCACCATCGGCCATTGTCCGGCTAGCCAGTCGGTGTCCTTGGTCGTCAGGAAGTGATGCCAGACGCCGGCTGCCACGTAGGCGATCGTGTTGGCGTCGAACTTGTGGTCCTCCACGCCGACGGTCACGTAGTACTGGTGCCAGGAACCATCTGCGCGCTGATGATCTGCGAGCCATCGGTACGCTGCTACCGCAGCATCGGTGAGGCCGCCCGCGTCGAGGGCGATGGCCGTCTCCACATGGTTCCACGGATCGGCGTGGCCGCCCGGCTGCCACAGGATCAGACCGTCGGGCAGCTGCAGACGGGCGATGGAGGCGACGCTCGCATCGAGCTCCGCGTCGCTCAGTAGCGCGACGGACGGGGTCACGGTGTATCCGGTTTGCGGGCGTACACCACCAGGCTCTTCCCCAACACGGGCGTGAGGAGCTTCTCCGGGATCTGCGTGATCGGCGGCTTCTTCATGAGGTCCCAGACGAGCAGTTCGTGATACGTCTTCACGAACCAGTTGTCGTTGTTGTTGACGCCGACCGCGCACTTCAGCCACCAGTAGGGCGAGTGCAGCGCATGGGCGCGATGAGAGCCGGTGATGTCGAGGCCGGCGGTGCGCAGCCGTTCGGTGATCTCCGACTTGCGGTAGATGCGCACGTGTCCGCCGACGGCGACGGGCGCGTGGTAGTCGGAATCGAGCGCCCAGTTGACGAGCTCGGGTCCGAACGCGGGGACCGTCACGGCAATCGTGCCGCCGGGGCGCAGCACCCGGGCCAGCTCGGCCGCTGCGCCGCGGTCGTCGGGGATGTGCTCCATCACCTCGGAGGCGATGATGCGGTCAAAGCTGCTGTCGGTGAAAGGCAAGCGCAGCGCGTCGCCGTTCACACAGCCTGCGGATGCGGACGGTGGCAACGTCTCCTCGAGCTGCATGGCATAAAGGGTCGAGGCCGCCTTGCGGAGGTCGTCAATGCCGTAGTCGAGCGCAACGAGCCGGGCACCGCGGCGCAGCGCCTCGAACGCGTGGCGACCCGCGCCGGCACCCATGTCCAGCACACGATCGCCGGCCTGCACGCCGAGCTGGTCGTAGCGAACAGTAAGCATACGTACTACTTGGAGGAGGCGTGAGCCGGCGCTGCGGTGCGTGCCGCGTCGTGGTCGGCTTTCGCTTTGTCGCTCAACGCAGCACGGTACTGCTCGACGCACCCCTCGGCCGCCACTCGCCAGGTGAAGCCCTGCAGCACGCGGGCGCGTCCGGCGCTGCCGAGGCGGGCCCGCAGCTCGGCGCTGCGCAGCATTCGCAGGATGGCCGCCGCCAGCGCCTCGGGGTTGTTCGGTTCGACCGTCAGCGCAGCTTCACCGTTGGGCCCCACAACTTCTGGCAGTGCACCGCCAGTTGTGGTGATGAGCGGCGTACCACATGCCATTGCCTCGATGGCCGGGATGGAGAAGCCCTCATAGAGCGACGGCACGACGACCATCTCCGCCTCGTTGTAGAGCTCGACGATGCGGTCGTCGCTGACACCCGACTCGAAGGTGACGACGTCGTTCAGGCCGAGCCGGTCGAGCAGTTCGGGCAGCACCGATCCTTCGCGCTTCTTGCCGACGATGACCACGTCGATCGGGTGCTCGGTTCGCACCTTGGCAAGGGCCTCCAGTAGCGGACGAAGGCCCTTCAGCGGTACGTCGGCCGACGCGGTGGTCATGATGCGATGCGGCACCCGGGTGACATGGGCGTGCGGCTTGAAGCGCTCATGGTCGACGCCGACGGGAACGATGTGGAGTTGCTCGGGGCGTACGCGCATCTGCGCCACGATGTCGCGCTTCGACGACTCGGACACCGTGATGATGCGCGGGATCTGGCGGGCCACCTTCATCTGCATGCCGAGGAAGCCGTACCAGCGCATCAGCGACCAGCGCCGCTTCACGTAGCTGACCGACCGCTTGCTCGGGTACACCCGAGGTAGGTCGGCGATTTCGAGATCACGGTCGACGGTGATCGGGTGGTGCAGCGTGGCAACCACCGGCAGGCCATCGTCCTGAATGCCCTTGATCCCGTAGCCGAAACACTGGTTGTCGTGGACGACGTCGAAGTCGTGGGCGTGGCGGCGCATGTAACGACGCACCCGCAGCGAGTACGTCCACGGTTCGGGGAAGCCGCTCGTGCACATGTGCGCGAATTCGAGGGCATCGATGGCGATGTCGCCTGCGCCAGCCGCCATGCGGAAGCGCTCGGCGATCTCGTGCGGGCGTGGGATGTGCCAGGGATCGTCGGCCCGGAACAGGTCCAGGCTCGGGATCTTCACGAGTCGTACGCCATCGTCGAGCACCGGGTAGGGCTGGCCGCTGAGGACCTCGACGTAGTGGCCCATGTCGCGGAGCTCGCGGGCGACATAGCGGGAATAGACGCCCTGCCCGCCGGAGTGAGGGTTGCCGCGGTAGACGAGCCAGGCGATGCGCAGCGCTTCGGGGTCGCAGGGTGTCAGCGATGATGCAGTGACGGCGGCCATGAAGCAGAAACGCTACTGGTTGGCCGCATGGACCCGAGCCAACGCTCGGATTCCGCCGGGCCGTGGCCCACGTGGCTCTTTGTAGCGCCGGGGCCACCATCCCCACACCACCGCAAGTACGAACACGGCGATCATCGGCACGTCGTTTGTATGCCCGTACGGGGTGAGGCCCGTCCGCATCCCGACCGCGGCGATCAGCACCTCCCGTCGCCCGACGACCGACCGGGTCACCTGCCCGCCCCGTTCGTCGAGCACCACCGACAGTCCTGTGGGCGCGGCTTGGGCCACCCACCGGCCGGTCTCGAGCGCTCGCAGACGGGCCGCGGCGATCTGCTGGGTGGGAACCTGCATGGTCGTGTAGGAGGACGCATTTGTGGGGATGAGGATGGCCTGGCCGCCTTTGCGCACGCCGACGCGGGTGCGGTCGTCGAAGAAGCCCTCGTACGAGATGGCGATGGCGAACGGTCCGGCCGGTGTGTGGATGATCCCCGGCTTCGTCCCCGGCACCGCATCGCGAGCCGGGAGCGTGGCGAGGCCCCAACCTTCGATGATCGAGCGGAGCGGGAAGAACTCTCCGTAGGGGACGCGCCGGACCTTCTCGAAGCGCTCGCCGACGGTGCCATCGGGCAGGATCACGATCGCCTGGTTGCGGAAGTTCTTCGGGCCGTCGTCCTCGATCACCCCCGCGATGAGGGAGGCGTGATGGTCCCTGGCAATGGTCTCGAGGTCGACCAACTGCGGTGCGGAGGAGAGCACCGGCACGTCGACGATGTCCTCCGGCCACAGGATCAGGTCGACCGGCCGCCTGATGCCCGCCGTGGCGTCGAGGTGCGCCTTGTAGGCACGAACCGTGCCCTGGTCGCTGGCCCGCTGGCCGCGCGGACCGCCTCCCTGCACGACCGCGACGCGGCGGGTCCCGTTCGCATGCGTCCCGTCGGGCAGCACGATTGTAAGCGCACCGATGATCACGATCACACCGGCGACCGCGAATGCGGGTTTGGGTCGCCTGCTGACGAGGAGCGCCAACGCCGCGCCCGCCGCTGCGGTCAGTCCAATGAGCAGCAGTCGTCCACCGAACGCAACACTGCGGGCAAGGGGTCCATCGGCCTGTCCGAGGTCGATGCCACCGAGCGGCAGCCCGCCGAACGGCCACAGACTTCGAAGCGAGTCGGCGACGACGAGGCCGATCGGTACGCACACGTAGGGGTTGCGACGGCCGGCTACAGCAAGCCCGATGCCGGTGAACACCGCTTCCAGCATCGCCACGAACAGACCGCCGGGGAGGCTGAAGCTCGTCATCCACCAGAGCGACATGCCATAGAGGAGGAGCCCGAAGAGGGCGCCGAGGGCGAAGCGACGTCGTAGGCGGGCACCGTCGGCGGCGATGATCAGAAGCCCGATGCCGACGAAGGCGAGCGGCCACCAGCCGAAGGGCGGGATCGAGAGCGACGTGATCCCCCCGCCGGCGGCAGCTAGGGCAAGGGCGTGGCGCCGGGGCAGCATGGGGCCGTTGGCGAGCACGGGGCCAGACGCTACCTACTTGTCGACAGCGGCCTTTCGCCCGATTCCGCGAGTGGAGGGCGGTGTCCGCCCGGTGTGCCGTAGAGCGTGGTCCGCTGCACGAGTGGACGGGCCAGGGGGGCGACGAGGTCGGCCAGCTCGGCTGGAGTCTTGCCCTGCCCGTGGGTGGCGCCGGCGGCGCGGGAGATGTTCTCGTTCATGAGGGTGCCGCCCAGGTCGTTCACGCCGGCCTGCAGGAGCTGGCGGACGCCATCGACCCCGATCTTGACCCAGCTCGCCTGCACGTTGTCGATATGACCGTGATAGGCGATCCGGCCGATGGCATGCATGAGCACGACCTCACGGAACGTCGGGCCTCGACGGGACTTGCGCTGCAGGTAGATCGGCGACGCCATGTGCACGAACGGAAGAGGGATGAACTCGGTGAACCCCCCGGTGCGCTTCTGGACTTCGCGGGTGCGCACGATGTGCCGTGCCCATGACTTCGGCCCCTCGACCGAGCCGTGCATTATCGTGACGTTGGACCCAAGACCGACCTTATGCGCGGTCTCGTGGCACTCGAGCCACTGCTCGGAGTTGATCTTGTCGGGGCACAGCACCGACCGGACCTCATCGTCGAGGATCTCGGCCGCGGTGCCGGGGAGGGAGCGGAGGCCGGCTTCGACGAGCCGGAGCATGTAGGCCTCGAGGGGCTCGCCGAGTCGCCGCGCGCCCTCGGTCACTTCGAGTGCGGTGAACCCGTGCACATGGATGTCGGGTGCGGCCTCCTTCACCGCTCGGCAGACATCGATGTAGTACTCGCCGTCGAAGTCGGGATGGATGCCGCCCTGCAGGGTGACCTCGGTGGCACCGAGCGCCCAGGCCTCGCGCACCCGTTCGGCGATGTCTTCGAGGGTGAGCAGGTAGGGCTTGCCGCGAAGGTTCATCGAGAGCGGACCCTTGGAGAACCCGCAGAACCGGCACTTGAAGGTGCACACGTTCGTGTAGTTGATGTTGCGGTTGTGCACCCACGTGACGCTGTCACCATTCGTACGTACACGCAGCGAGTCGGCCAGCTCGGCAACGGCGGCTGCTTCGCGGCCACGAGCCGAGAACAGCGCGCCGATCTCGTCCTCGCCGATCTCGTGGCCCGCGTCGGCGGCTTCGAGGATCTCGCGGATCAGGCCGCTTGCTGCGGGACGGCCCGGTATCAGCGGAGCAGGGGTGACGGACGCGCCGGAGTACCAGCTCGTGCTCCGCTCCCCGATCAGCACGACCTCGGCGCCGTCGGAGGTGTCGGTGAAGTGCGAGACCTTCTCGGGGAAGAACGCGCCGGGGTCGTCACGGGCCAGTCCCTCGCCGTCGGAGCGGTCCGAGACGCAGAATCGGAGGCCGTCGTCGAGCCATCGCTCGCGGCCCGGATGGACGAGATCCGGGGTCCGTTCCGGATAGATGGTGAGCCGTGGGGCGAGTGTGAAGCCGCGTTCCTCGGTGACGGTGCGGAGACGATCAAGATCCGGCCAGGGGCGTTCGGGGTTCACGTGGTCGGCGGTCACCGGGGAAACGCCGCCCCAATCGTCGATTCCTGCGTCGAGCAGCACACCGAAGTCGTCGGTCAGGTTCGGCGGAGCCTGCAGATGGACGTCGCCCGGCAGGATGAGACGGGCGACAGCGATCGACCACAACTCCTCGGGGCCGGGGCAGGGGGGAGCGTTGCGCATCACGGTCCGGTCCTTCGGCAGGAAGTTCTGCACGATCACCTCCTGCACATGGCCGTGGCGGGCGTGACTCTGTGCGATCGCCTCCAACGCGTCGATGCGGTCGGCCCGCGATTCGCCGATGCCGCACAGGATGCCGGTCGTGAAGGGGATCGAAAGCTCGCCGGCGGCCTCCAGCGTCGCCAAACGCCGGGCGGGATGCTTGTCCGGAGCGGCGCGGTGGCACTCGAGCGTGGGGTTGAGCGACTCGAGCATCATCCCCTGACTGACTGCATAGGGGCGCAGAACCGCCATCTCCTCGCTGCTCAGGGCCCCGCAGTTGGCGTGCGGGAGGAGGCCGGTTTCGGTCAGCACGGCCTTCGCAGCTTCCGCCACGTAGTGCACGGTCGAGTCGTACCCGCGTTCGCGCAGCCATGCGCGGGCGACCTCGTAGCGATCCTCGGGTCGCTCGCCCAACGTGAACAGCGCCTCGTGGCATCCGTTGTGCGCACCGGCGCGGGCCACCGACAGGACCTCGTCGATCGACATGAACGGCGACGGGACATGCGCCGGCGACGTGGCAAATGTGCAGTACCCGCAGGTGTCGTTGCACAGGCGGGTGAGCGGGATGAAGACCTTGGGCGAGAACGTCACTCGGTTCCCGAACGCGCGGAAGCGCTTCTGCGCGGCGGCACGCAGGAGATCCGGGAGATCAGCCGCAAGGAGCGCATCCCGGGTCCACAGACCGTCGGCGTTCGTGGTGGGTTCGGGGCGCGTTGAAGCGATCATCAGAGGATCTCGGGTTCGGGGTAGCCGCCACGCGGATGGCGGCTGCGGATCTGGCCGGGGGTGACGGTGACGTCGCAACCCCAGCAGATGAACTCCTGGTCGAGTGTCCGTCCGCACGAATCGTGCACGAGCACGACGGGCGGCCCGGCCTCGCCCGCGACCCACCGATCCCCCCAGCGCATCAGCGCCACGAGCGACGGTGACAAGTCGACGCCCTTGGCCGTGAGCCGGTACTCGAAGCGGGTCGGCCGCTCCTGATAGGGGACCTTCTCCAGGATTCCGTGCTCGACCAGTTTGGCGAGACGGTCGGCCAGCAGGTTCCGGGCCACCCCCAGATCGCGGTGGAAGTGATCGAAACGCCGGATGCCGCGGAACGCGTCACGCAGGATCAGGATGGTCCACCGATCGCCGATGATCTCGAGCGCTCCGGCGATCGAGCACGAGAGCTCGTGATCGCGTCCGGGGTCAAACGGTTCTGCCGGCGCATCGGCGACGACCTTCAGTGATCGCCGTCGTCCGGCTGAAGGAGTGCTCGCCATCGGGCCAACATATCGACCTCAGTACGGAATTGCAACTGACTCAGTCCAGAAAGACAACTCACTACTACTTACACCGTGAATAGGTCGCCAAAGGCCTCGACGCGGGCCAGCGCCTCATCCCAGGTGAAGCGCAGCTCTCCCGTGGAGGCCGCGGTCTCGACCTCGTCCCACGTGACCGGTGTCGACACGGTTGGTTCCTTTCGGGCCCGCAGCGAATAGGCACAGACGGTCGTTTTCGCCCGCACGTTCTGACTCCAGTCGATCAGCACCTTGCCGTCGCGAAGGCTCTTGTCCTGCTTCGAGACCACGAGCTTCGGCAGCGATACCTCGAGGCCCTCCGCCACCCGTTTGGCCAGCGCGGTGGTGCCGTTCGGCCCGTGATAGGGGATCGGATCGGGCGGGATGGCATAGAGCTGCATGCCCTTCGACCCGCTCGTCTTGACCCGGAGATCCATGGCCAGAGGGGCGAGGAGGTCACGGATGTGCATCGCCACCTCGCTGCACTCGGCGATGCCGGTTGCCGGCCCGGGGTCGAGGTCGAACACGATCCGGTCGGGATCCCACGAGTCGTCACCGGCGCGATGCAGCGGCACGTGGAGCTCGAGCCCGGCCAGGTTGGCCATGAAGACCAGCGTGGGAAGGTCGCCGCCGATGATGTAGGTGTTGTCATTCAATGCGACACGCGGCACCCAGTCCGGTGCGTGGGATGGGATGTTCTTCGCGAAGAAGCTCGACCCGTCGACGCCGTTGGGGTAGCGGACCATCGTGACGTTGCGGCCCGCGAGATGTGGAAGCAGCACAGGTGCTATGCGCACGTAGTAGTCGATGACCTGTCCCTTCGTGAAGCCACCGGGGTAGAGCGGCTTGTCGAGGTTCGTGAGCGTGAGCGATCGCCCTTCGATCTCCACGATGGTGCCGGTCGGTGCCATCTCTGCCTCCCGAATCCCGCGGCGTCCGGGCGGATGCCTATGCGCTCTTGCGGGCCTTGGCTGCGGCCAGGCTTGCTTCGAGCGCGGCCATCAGGTCGACGACCTTCGGCGCTTCTTCGGTGACCGGCACCTCGTAGACCTCGCCCGCCGACTTGGCATCGATCAGCGCCATCACGCGTTCGCGATACTCGTCCTTGTACTTCGACGGCTCGAAGTCGCCGGCCGACGTCTCGACGAGCATCTTGGCCATGTCGAGCTCTTTCTCGGCGACGGCGATGCTGTGGTCGGGGAGCCCATCGATCTCGGCCGGGTTCACGATCTCGTCGGCGAACAGCATCGTCTCGAGGCACAGCATGTTGCCGATGGGCCGGATGGCGGTGAGGTACTCCTTGCTGCGCAGCACGACCTTGGCGATGGCCACCTTCTTCGTCTCGGTCATGGCCTTCACCAGAAGCGCATACGGCCGCGCCCCGCCCTTGTCGGGGGCGATGTAATACGCCTTCTCGTAGTAGATCGGGTCGATGTCGGCGAGGTCGACGAAGTCGAGGATCTGAATGGTGCGCTCGTTGGCCGCATCCCTCGGGGCAAGCGCCTCGAGCTCTTCGGGATCGATCTGGACGTAGCGGTCGCCGCCCAGGTCGTAGCCCTTGATGATGTCGTCGGCCGAAACCTCCTCGCCCGTGGTCGCTGATACCCGCTTCTGCTTGATCCGTCCGCCCGTCGACTTCTCGATCTGGTTGAACGAGATGTCCTTCGAACGGGTCGCGGTATAGAGCTTCACCGGGACGCTGAGGAGCGCGAAGCTCACGGTTCCGGTCCAGATCGGCCGAGCTGCCATCAGTCGCTCCCTTGGGTGTCGGGTGGTGCAGAGGGTGGTGCTGTGGGCGGGTCGGTGACGAGACCCTTGTAGGACGGGTGTCGCAGGATGCGCTGCGGCGTCCATTCACGGTATTCGACCCGGCACCGCAGCCGTGGCGTCACGAAGACGGCAGCCTTCTCGCCGGGGTCGTTCACGAACGGGCTCACCGGTGTCCTCGATGGCTCCAGCGCCGCGTACAGGCGGTCGAGCTCGGCCATGGTGAACCCCGTCCCGGCGCGTCCCACGTAGCGGAGCGGCGAACCCGGATCATCGGTCTCGGGTACCCCGAGCAGCAGCGCGCCAATCATCTGTTCGCGTCGCCCGGTGCCGGCCAGCCACCCGCCGATGACGAACTCGTCCGTGGTGAGGTTCTTCACCTTCACCCAAGCCGTCGTGCGCTGGCCCGGGTGGTAGCTGGAGTCGAGCCGCTTCGCCACCACTCCCTCGAGATCGACTGCCCTCGTGGCTTCGAGCAGCGCTGGGCCGTCAGGGTGCTGGTCGGAAAGCCTCCACTGGTGCCCAGCCGGAAGTTCGAGCTGCTCGAGCAGGCTCCGTCGGTCCTTCAGCGAGAGGCTGCGGGTGCTGAAGCCGTCGAGGTGGAGGAGATCGAAGACGATCAGGGCCACGGGATTGCCACGAGCCCGACGGTCGGCTTCCGGACCGCGCACGCCGAGGCGTTCCTGGAGCTTCGAGAAGCTCGGCCGGCCGGCCGCATCGAGGGCCACGATCTCGCCGTCGAGCACGACGCGATGCCCATCGAAGACCTCGGCCAGCCCGGCGAGCTCGGGGAACGTTGCGGTGACGTCGTTCCCGTTTCGGGTCACCAGCCGCACCGCCCCGATGGCGTTGTCGACGATCGACCGGACGCCGTCCCACTTCAGCTCGAAGACCCAGCCGTCGCCGTCCGGTAGGTCGCCTGCCGTCGCCAGCATCGGCCGGAGATCGGTCGGGATCGGCTCGGTGCCGGGTCGGAGATCGGGTATGCCGGTCAAGGCCCGCCACGCTACCGACGAGCCGCCCGCCCCGGAAGTCGTCGTACTCATGCGCCCGCTCGCGACCTTCGGAAGGTCCGCCCGGTCTGGCCGGGCGAAGGTTCCGATCGTCGGCTGGTTCAGCGGCCCGGACCGCGTTCTTGTACGGAGGCCACGGCATGCTCGGCAGCCGCCTTCGCGCTGCGCACGCAGGCGGGCAGACCGATCCCGTTGTAGGAGGCTCCTGCGAGCAGCAGGCCCGCAGCATCGTTCGTAAGCGCACGTTCGATCCGGTCGACGCGGGCAGCGTGTCCACTCTCGTACTGCGGGAAGCCGTCCGTCCATCGGGCGACTTGGGCGTCAACCGGATTCGAGCGGATGTCGAGCATGTCCCGCAGATCCTGATGGAGCGACCGGACGAGCTCATCGTCGTCCATCCCGGTGAAGCGGGTGTCGCCGTCTCGCCCCGCCGACGCCCGAACGAGCACATGGCCCGGCGTTACCAGATGCGGCCACTTCTGGTTCCACCAGCTCGACGCCGTGATGAGGCGACGCTCCACGCGCGGGACGAGCATGCCGCTGCCCGGTGGAAGGGTGATGCGGTCGGCGGGGTACGCGAGCAGCGTGAGCGCGACCGATGAGGTGCGGATCGCCTGCAACTCGGCAGCCGCCGTCGGGCTCGTGCCGGCGACAAGGCCGGCAGTGATGAAGGCCGGGGTTGCGAGCACAACCGTATGTGCACACAGGAGATGGCCCTTCGAGGTGGTGACCTCCCACTGCCGGTCCAGCTTCGAGAGGGAGGTGACGGCCTCGCCGGTGCGCACCGCTCCGCCCGGCAACTGCCGGTGGAGCTCCTCGACGAGTGAACGCACACCCGTGCGGGGTGTCAGGAAGACGGGCCGGTCCTGGTCGACACCGATCTGCCCGCGCTGCTGTGCGGCGCCGACGGCCCGCAAGGCGCGCATCATGCGGGGCGCGTCGGCTCCGGCGACGAGGTTGGGTGCGGTCGACGCGAGCGAGAGGCGGTCGCAGTCGCTGGCGTTGATGCCGCCGAGGAGGGGGTCGACGAGACGCTCGACGACTTCGCGACCGAGGTGGCGTCCGATCGCCTCGGCCACGGTGGGGTCGTCGCCGGCGTCCGTGTCCGTCCGTCGCGGCCACACCTCGTCGAGCGCGGCGCGGGCGACGCCGAGCGGCGACAGGATTCCCGATCGCGCAAGCGGTCCGAGGCGTGACGGAGCGCCGAGGACGAGGCCCTCCGGAAGGGGCCGGAGCTTCCCGCGAGACCACACCCAGGCTTTCCCCGTAGCTGGTGCGACGAGATCGTCGCCGAGTCCCAGTTCCGTCGCCAGCTCGACGCCACCGGGCACGCGGGCGAGGAACGCGTCCGGGCCGCAGTCGACCGAGTGGCCGGCGACGGTGGCTCCTGCGATCTTGCCGCCGACCGTCGGGCCCGCTTCGAGGACGGCGACCCGCAGCCCGGGATGCTGGCGCAGGATGTACCACGCGGTGGCGAGTCCGCTGATGCCACCGCCGATGATGGCGACGTCGACCTGCTCGGCTCCGACCGTCGCATCGGTGGCCGACCCGGCCGGTGGTTCGATCACCGGCTCGGAGCGCTGGGCTCCACGATCACGTTCCATGCACCATCTGCACCACGCGGGTGAGGATTGTCGGGTCGGTCTGCGGGAGCACACCGTGGCCGAGGTTGAACACGTGCCCGCCTCCCGCCGCGTCGGCATCGTCGAGCACTCGCCGGACCTCGTGTTCAACGACTGACCATGGCGCAAGGAGCGTGACCGGATCGAGGTTTCCCTGCAGCGCCTTGCCCTCGGAGACACGTCGGCGGGCGTCCGTCAGCGCAACCCGCCAGTCGACGCCGACCACGTCGGCACCCGCCTCGCCCATCGCGCCCAGCAGCTCGCCCGTGCCGACACCGAAGTGGATACGGGGCACGCCGAGGTCGGCGAGACCGTTTAGTATGCGCGCAGATGAAGGCATCACGAATCGGCGATAGTCGGCCTCGGAGAGGATGCCGGCCCAGCTGTCGAACAACTGGACTGCCGAGGCGCCGGCCTCGACCTGTGCCCGCAGTGTCGCGAGGGCGATGTCGGCGAGTGCATCGAGGAGCGCGGTCCAGGTTTCAGGATCGGCGCGCATCATCGCCTTCGTCGTCTCGAACTCCTTCGATTTTCCGCCCTCGATGAGGTACGTCGCAACGGTGAACGGCGCGCCCGCGAAACCGATGAGCGGCACGCCGAGCGGGTCGAGCTCGGCGACGCACCTCTGCACGGCCTCGATCACGTACGGAATGTCGTGTGCCGGTTCATAGGCGCGCAGACGATCAACGTCGGCGAGGGTGCGGAACGGCTGCTCGATGATCGGACCCTTGCCGGTCTCGATGGAGATGCCCGCCACGATCGACTGAACCGGCGTGATGATGTCGCTGAACAGGATCGCAGCATCCACGCCGTGTCGCCGGATCGGCTGCAGTGTGACCTCTGCGGTGACGGACGGATCGGTGATCAGTTCCTGGAAGGCGTGGTGCGCCCGCAGGGCTCGGTACTCGGGAAGGGAGCGGCCGGCCTGGCGCATGAACCACACCGGCCGGTGCGCGGCCTTCTCGCCGCGACACGCAGCGAGGAACGGCGAGCCGGTGAGGGCGGGGCGAGTCACGGCCGAAGACGGTAGTGCCCGCAGTGCGATTACGTCAGCGCCGCGGCCCGCAGGTACTGCGTCTCGTACAGGTCGGCATACAGCCCGCCCTGGCCGGCCAGCTCCTCGTGGCGGCCCCGCTCGACGATGCGGCCGGCCTCGATCACCAGGATCTGGTCGGCGGACTGGATGGTCGACAGGCGGTGGGCGATCACGATGGAGGTGCGCCCGGCGAGCGCGGTCTCGAGCGCCTCTTGGATCTGGGCCTCGGTCTCGGAGTCGAGATGCGCGGTCGCCTCGTCGAGGATTACGATGCTCGGGTCCTTCAGTAGTACTCGGGCCAATGCGACACGCTGCTTCTCGCCGCCCGAAAGCCGGTACCCGCGCTCGCCGACGAGGGTGTCGTAGCCCGCCGGCAGCCCGGCGATCATGTCGTGGATGCGGGCCGCCTTGGTGGCCTCGACGATCTCGGCCATGGATGCCTCGGGCCGGGCATAGCGGAGGTTCGCGCCGATCGTGTCGTGGAAGAGGTGGGCGTCCTGGGTGACGACGCCGATGTGGGCGCGGAGGCTGTCGATGGTCGCCTCGCGCACGTCGACACCATCGATCAGCAGCGAACCCCGAGTGACGTCGTAGAGGCGGGGAACGAGCTGCGAGAGCGTGGTCTTGCCCGCGCCGCTGGGCCCGACGAGTGCGGTGAGTGTGCCCGGCTCGGCGATGAACGAGACACCTTGCAGGATCCAGGCCGACGTGTCCGCAGGGACCCCGGGGTTGGGCGCTTCGAGCGACGCGACCGTGATCTCCGACGGCGCCGGGTAGCGGAACCAGATGTCACGGGCCTCGACCCGCGAGCCGGTGTGGTGGGTCGCCGCAGCGAGCGGGACGGCCGTCGGCGACTCGTGGATCGTGATCGGCGCGTCGAGCACTTCGAAGATGCGTTCGAAGCTGACGAACGAGGTGACGAAGTCGATGCGGGCGCTGGCCAGTTCGGTGAGCGGACCGAAGAGCCGCTGCACGAGCGAGGCCATGGCGATGACCGATCCCAGGGACATGCTGCCGTCGAACACCCTGCGGGCACCCCACCAGTAGATGCTCGCGACTCCGAGCGCGCTGACCATGGGCAGGGTAAGCATCAGCGTCGTGCCGGTGACTGCTCGGCGGATGCCGATGTCGGCCACGTCGTCGGCGTTCTTGCCGAACTGCGCCGACTCGACCTTCGGACGGCCGAACAGCTTCACCAGCAGCGCGCCGGAAACGTTGAAGCGCTCCGTCATGAACGCGTTCATCGACGAGTTCAGGTCCATCTGCTTGCGGGCCGCCTTCGACTGCAGCGTGCCCACACGCTTGCTGACGACGAAGAGGATCGGGACGACGGTGAGCGATAGCAGCGTGACTTGCCACGACAGCGTGGCCATCACCACGAGGGTGAACGCAACGGTGAGCACATCCGTCAGCACCGTGCGCAGCGTCGACGTGAACGCCGATTGGGCGCCGACCACATCGTTGTTCAGCCGGCTCATCAGCGACCCCGTCTGCGTCCGCGCGAAGAAGGCGATGGGGAGTTGTTGAACGTGGTCGAACAGCGATCGGCGGATGCCGGCGATCATCCGCTCGCCGACCCGCGCGCCGAGCCAGCGAATGCCCACGCCGAGGAGCGCGGAACCCAGTGCGAGGGCAACGACGATCAGTGCGAGCGCGTTGATCTCGCTGCGGTGCTGCTTGGCCACGACGTCGTCGACGATGCGCTTGAACACGAGCGCCGGAAGCACGCCGAGCAGCGAGGTGAAGACCGCGAGCACGAGATATGCGGTGATGTCGGCGCGGAACACCCGGGCGAACGACCAGGCCCGCCTGAGGGTGGCGCGGTCGACCTTCTTCGACTTCAGCGACTCGTCGAGCATGGTGTGGTGAAAAGGGCGCACGTGCCACTTTCGCGCGAACTCTGTTGACCAATTCCGCCGAGAGCGGCCTCAGATGACAAAGTTGGGGACCGGCTCAGCCGGCCATGGTCATTCGGCGCGCCTCGTCCGCCAGCATGCTCTGGGCGGCAAGTGCCTGAACGGTCCGTAGCCCGGCCGCGTCGTCGAGCTGCACGAGGAAGGTGTCGGTGGCGCGGCCGTTGACGGAGCGGATGTCGGCCGCGATCACGTCGGCGCCGAGCGCGAGGAGCGTTCCGGCGATGCGAGCCAGGAGGCCGACCTCGTCGCGGGCCTCGATGTCGATGAGCCAGTGCGTCTCGAGTCGACCTGGCTTCACGGACCGCACCGCGCAGCCGTCCGGCAGAACCGGCGGGTACGTGGGTTCTGCCGGGGGTCCGGTGAGCGCGGTGCGTAGCGCCTGACCGATGAAGGGCCAATCAGGCTCGCCGCTGAGCGGTACCTTCACGGGCACGACGCTCACCCGCTGGAGCGCGGTCCCTTCGTGGGCCCAGGTGGCGATGCGGGCGTGGATGATGGAAAGTTCGTGCCCTGCGACCACGTCTGCGGTGAGACCGAGCAGTCCGGGACGGTCGTGGGCGACAATGGACAGCTCCCAGGCCTCGGACCCCTCGGGCGGGGCGCCTATCCGGAGCCGGACCTCAGCGGCGCCCAGCTGCGGGGCCAGAAGCGACACGTCCGCCACCAGCTCACCGTCGTCCGCGGACAGCCACCACGGCTCCGGTGCGTCGTCCAGGAGCTCGTCGACCCGCCCTTCTGCGATGCCGCGCGCGATCGCCCCTTCTCGGACTGCGTTGCGCGACGCTGATGCCATGGTGCACAGCGTGGCGGGGTTCTATGTCGCCAGTGTTTCGTCCGGGTGACGCTGCGTCGACCTGTTCCGGAGCGTCGGGATGGGAGCGATTTCAGGCTGTCCCCGATGCCGTCAGCCGCCGAGTAGCGTCTCCTATCCGAGTTTTTGACCCTGGGTTCCTCCAGGGCGACCCCATGCCGTAAGTGGAGGAATGCCAGGCTGTGGCTGCCCATCCCGAGTTGGAGAGCGAGCAGGCGTACATCACGTTCGCCTATGAATGCCTGGAGCGCATGCGTGCTTCGGCCCGCCAACTTCAGCGTCTCACCGTGACCGGCGCCGGTGGCACCCACCAGGCGCGCTTCGAGCGTGACGTCGTCGAAGACCGGGCGATGGGGCGGCTGTCCCGGCTCCAGATCGGCACGGAGTCGCTCGTCTTCGGACGCATCGACCGTGTGTCGCGAGGTGACGGACAGGCCGAGATCAACGGTGAGCCCGTACCCGGCAACGAGGGTGAGCGCTTCTATATCGGCCGGCTCCCGGTGTCCGACGTCGAACAGAACCCGATCGTCGTGGACTGGCGCGCCCCCGTTGCCGAGGCGTTCTACCGGGCCACGGGCCGCAACCCGCTCGGCCTCGAGCGCCGCCGCCACTTCTCCACAGAAGCCGATGTCCTGCTCGGCATCGACGACGAGGTGTTCACCGTCGAACGGCTCGAGCGTGACGACGGCGACGGGCTCGTCGGCAGCGGTGCCCTCTTGGCCGCGCTGGGCCGGGCCCGGAGCGGCCACATGCGCGACATCGTCGCCACCATCCAGTCCGAGCAGGACGAGATCATCCGGGCCGAGCCGAACGGCGTGATCGTCGTTCAGGGTGGTCCGGGCACGGGCAAGACGGCCGTTGCCCTCCACCGGGCGTCCTACCTGCTCTACACGCACCGCTTCCCACTGGAGCGTCAGGGCGTGCTCGTCGTCGGCCCGAACCGGCACTTCATCCGCTACATCTCCCGGGTTCTACCCGCCCTCGGTGAGACCGGCGTCGACCTGTCGAGCATCGATGACCTGGCCGGTGATGTCAGTGCGACGGGCAAGGAGTCGCATCCGGTGGCGCGGGTGAAGGGCGACATCCGGATGGCCAAGGTCATCCGGCGGGCGGTGCTCACCCGCCAGCGCGCCCTTCGCGAGCCGCTGGTCGTCGGGTTCGGCACCGTCGAACTGATCATCACCCCCGACGACACGTCGGAGCTGGTGTCGATGGTGAAGCGGGGCCACCGACTGCACAATTCGTCACGCAAGCAGCTCCAGTCACTGCTGATCGAGCGGCTCTACCAGCGCTACCGCCAGGCCATGGCCCGTACCGGGCGAACGCTACCGACCGAGGGCGTCCTGCTGTTCGAGGACTTCACTCCAGCGGTCCGACGCCGGGAGGACGTCAAGCTCGCTCTTGACCGCATGTGGCCTGTACTCAC
This sequence comes from Acidimicrobiia bacterium, assembly GCA_043739745.1. Lineage (GTDB taxonomy): Bacteria > Actinomycetota > Acidimicrobiia > Acidimicrobiales > JANYDT01 > JAYUDQ01. The sequence goes on from JAYUDQ010000022.1 coordinate 38,414, forward strand.
GCCCCAACTGCTCCTGCGCGACCTGTTCGGCGCGGCTGCGCTCATTCGGGCCGCGGCCGGAGACGTGCTCGGCGAGGCCGAGCAGAAGCTGCTCCAGCGGGCCCGCGGCGAATCCGTCGACGACGTGATGTGGACGTCATCCGACATTCCGCTGCTCGACGAAGCCGCGCAGCTGCTCGGCCCGGTGCCGAAGCCGGCCACGTCGGCGAACGGCAGCCCCGACCCGAGCCCCGTCCGCGAAGAGGGGATCAGGACCTACGGTCACATCGTCGTCGACGAGGCGCAAGATCTGTCGCCCATGCAGCTGCGCATGCTCTCGCGTCGTTCGCTCAGCGGCTCGATGACCATCGTCGGCGACATCGGCCAGGCCACCGGCATGTGGGCGCCCGCCACGTGGGACGAGGTGCTGGTCCACCTGCCGCAGAAGCGCGCCGCCCGGAAGGTCGAGCTCTCGGTCGGCTACCGGACACCGGCGGAGATCATGGCGCTGGCCGCACAGGTGCTGAAGGTCGCCGCGCCGCAGTTGAAGGTGCCGACGTCGGTGCGCTCCACCGGGCAGCCGCCGACGTTCCTCGGCGCAGCGTCACCGGCCGAATTGGTGGCCCTCGTCGCCCGTGCTGTCCCCGACCTCCAGCGCAGCATCGGCGCCGGTACCATCGGCGTGCTCTGCCCCGACGGTCTGGTGGATCCGGTCATCGAAGCGCTCCAGGCGTGCAACGTCCTTCTCGATCCGACCGGCACCGTCGCCGATGCGGTCACGGTGCTGCCGGTAGGGTCGACGAAGGGGCTCGAGTTCGACGGCGTCGTCGTGGTCGAGCCCAGCCAGGTCGTGCGCGAAGCCGCGCAGGGTCTGCGGGCGCTCTACGTGGCGCTCACCCGGGCCACCCGATCGCTGGTGATCGTCCACTCCGAGCCGCTCCCGGCATGCCTCTCGGTACAGGACTGAGGTTTCTCGCCGCCCGGCGACACCCCGACGACAGGATTCGCAAACTCGCCGAGCGGAGCAAAACCGAATTCGCGTGAAAGGCTCCGAGACATGGCCCGTCGACCCGTCGATCTCGACCACGAGACCCTCGCGTTCCTCGCCGAACGCCACCTCGCGACCCTCGCGACCCTCCGAGCCGACGGCTCGCCTCATGTCGTCGCCGTCGGCTTCAGCTATGACGCAGCGGCCGGGCTCGTGCGGGTCATCACCGGCGGCACCAGCCAGAAGGTGCGCAACATCGACCGCGGCTCCAGGGCTGCGGTGTGCCAGATCGACGGTGCTCGCTGGCTCAGCCTCGAGGGGCCGGCCGTCATCCGGCGGGATGAGGCGTCGATCGCCGAGGCCGTCCGTCAATACGGCGAGCGCTACCAGGCGCCGCGGCCGAACGACACGCGGGTGGCCATCGAGATCACCGTCGAGCGCGTGCTCGGCCGGGCCGCCCGCACCGTCGACACCAGCTGACGTCGGGCGGCTAGCCCCTTTGGCGAGCAGGACGGCAAAACTTCTCACTATCCGCGCACCTCAGCGCAACTGCCCGCGCACCTCAGCGTCCAAAGGCGAAACTCGCGACGATTTCGGGCCGAGGTGCGCGGACCCACCCGTCGAGGTGCGCGGATACCGGCGGTGCGGGCGCCCGATCGCCGGAACGCTGGCAGCGCAGCTATCGGCTCGCGATCAGTTTCCGAACAGTCCTGCGTCGTTCGGCTTGAGCTTCTTGAGCGCGAGCCGGCCCTCGCCGCTACCGATGAACACGAACCGGTATCGTCCCTTCGGCAACACGAGCTGCGCACCGTTAGGCCCACCCGCGTAGCGCTGTTCGCGTTCGTTGGCGGCGTACAGCAGCTGCAGCGTCTGGCGCTCGTCGAACGCGTCGAGGGCGATCCGGGTGCGGGCGGGCACCATCACGGTCGCTTCGATGCGCTGGCCCCAGGTCAGCGTGAAGATCCTCGACTTCGCGCCGATCAGCAGCGTGGTGGCCTGGACTTCTGCGGGTGCGCGGCGGGCCGAGACCGCCTTCGTGACGCTTGGGTCGAGCGAGGTCAGCAGCTGGTACGTGCCCGGAACGGCGGCCACGAAGACACCGTTCGTCGTGGTCCGGGTCCCGTCGGGTCGCACCAGCACTCCGGCAGCCAGGATGTCACGGCTCTGCAGAACGACGCGAGTCCCGGCAGTCGGCACGGCGATGCGGATGACGGCGTCGCCGTTGCCAGTAGGCAGCGCAACTGCACCTCCATCGAGGACGGCGTCGAACGTGGGCACCGGATCGGCCGGCTCAGCCTGCCCGACGACGGCGAATGCGGCCGCGGTCGAGAGTTCCTTCGCGAAGGTCAGCCGGTGCACGCCGGCCGGCAGGCTGATCGTGGCCCCGTCACGGACGCAGGGGAGCGGACCGCTACGGACCAGCTCCACCGACGAGGTAGCGGTGATGCATGCGGTTGCACCGGTGAGGCGAAAGCGCTTCGGCGTTGCCGTCTCGACGACCCCGGTCCGGGTGCCGCCGAGCAAGAGTGGAATGGTCCCGTCGCCGAGTCGGACGTCGCTGAACACGGGCGTCGACGTCACCGACACGCGGAATCGGCCGGCGATGTCGGTATGCGGGTCGATGATCAGGGTGTAGGCCTCGCTGCTGGCCACCGTGGCGAAGCGCTCGCTCAGCTGAGGTTCTTGCCCGAGGCGGCCGGAGAGGACCTCCTCCTCCAGGTTCCGGTTGTTGCTCCACACCAGACGTCCCTTGGCATCCCAGATGCTCATGTCGACCGCGGTCGGTTGGAAGGTGGTGTTCCGGTAGCGGAGCACCTCGGGCTGGATGATCTGCGGGGTGGCACTCGTCAGCTTCACCGTGAGGCGGGCGAATTCGTTCGGGCCGAGCTGGACGTCGGTCTTGTCGCCGACGCTGAGAACGTCGTCGACATCGACGGAGCCCTTGTACGAGCCCCCACCGCCGACCTTCAGCAGCGACACCTTGAGGTCGCGCACCGCATTTCCGGCCGGTCGCAGCTCGACGGCCCATCGACCGGCTTTGTCTGCGGTGAGTGTCGTGATGGCGCGTTGCTCGCCGTTGTCCTCGGTCCACTGCCACGGGCTCAGGTTGGAGGTGAACTTCCCGCTCGGGTCGCGTACGGCGAGGCTGATGGGGCGGATGTTGGTGCCGGTGATCTGCAGGGCGTACCTGCCGCCCGCATCGAGGGTCAGCGAACCGATGGCCGCGAACCAGGCGCGGTTGCGGATCGTGACCGGTTCGCCGGTGGCGGGAACGCTCGTCGCCGTGTCCTCGCCGCGATAGACCCCGAAACGCTGTCGGTTCGGTTTCGCGTCGCTCTGGACAGGGCCCGTCCACGACACGAACGGCGGCTTCGTCGGTGAGAACACGACCGGCGCAGCAAACACCTTCAGCCGCCCGGCGGAATCCTCCTCCCGGTCGATCCACGGTTGGCCCCACGGCTCGACGTTGGCCGATGTCGGTGAAGACAGGACCGCCCGCTCTGCCGGGCTCCCCCAGAACGGGATCACGATGCTCTGCCAAAGACCCGGTGCCCGGTCGACAAGCGGGTCCTTCGAGGTGTCGATCAGCAGATCGTTGGGGATCTCGTCCAGGCGGCCGGTGATGATGGCCGGGGGGTTGTCCGCCGGGTAGGTGCCCGTGAGGATCACATCCTGGTCCTTGGTGAGCACGAACGTCACCCCGGGATCGCCGTCGGCGGATGGCGGCCGCCGCTCGCGCTCGAGGGTGGCGATCCCACCAACGCAGCCGATGGGACGCGCCGCCGTCGCCGACCAGTCGTTGGCGCAGAACTGGACGCCTTCCTGACCGCCAGGAACACTCAGCCGGTACCGCTGACCGCCCTTCACGGGGATACGGGCGTACTGCTGGCGTACCTCGGCCGAGTTGAAACTGACCGGCTGCCCGACCGCTCCCCGCACGACGATGGCGTTGGGGTCGACCGTCCGGACACTCGCGTTCACCGGCGAGCGGAGGCCGGCGTCGACGATGATCAGGTAGCGGCCGCTGTCCTGGAGCGCAACCGTCGACTCGCCGTTGGCGATCGTGGCCCCGTTGGGGTCCTGCAGCCGCCACGGCCGGCCGGCTTTGATGGCAATGGTCTGCCCGGCCGTGCCGGTGAAGAGGAACGTTGCCGCCTGCTCGCTGAAGGCCGAGGCTTCGGGCCCGTCGATGGTCAGCGGCGTCGCATCGACCTGGACGTCACCGCCACCTGTCGGCGGAGGCGGCAGTACGGCACCGGGAGTCGTGGTCGCCGGAACAGGACTGGGTGTCACAGGCGTCGGTGTCGCAGGCGTCGCAGGCGTCGGTGTCACCGTCGTGGCTGCGACCGTGGTCGGGGTGACTTGCGCCGACGCGGCCCGCGATGGCAGGGCGGCGAGGGCACAGAGGCCGCCCAGTGCCATCACTGCGGTCACGACAGGACCCGAACGATGCTCGTTCATTCGTTTCGCCATGGCGGGAGGTTACGGCGCCGCCGGTCCCGGCCGCGATTTGCCAACGTTCGACTCCTTCCGGGATCACCTGTCGGAACGTGGTGTTGCACGACGTGTCGGCGTCGTAGCGTGCGGTCGTGCAGAGGCGAGCGGTGCGGGTCTCAAGGTCGGGAGCAACCCTCCTCGCGACCGTGGCGATCGCGGCCGTGGCCTGCCTCGGAGGCGCGGGATCGGTCGCATCGGCGGCCGACCCACCCGCTGGCCCGACGGTGTCGGTACGCGTTGCCGTGGTCGGCATCGAGCGGGCCCCGGGGCGTTCCTATCCGCTCGAGGCGCGCTGCACGAGGAGCGACGGCACGGCTGTGCCCCCGGCACCCAACCTGTCGCTGCCCGCGCCCAACACCTCGCTGCCCGCGCCCAACACCTCGCTGCCGGCCACGTCGGCCGTCCTGCCGTTCGCGCTTGCGGCATCGGGCACGAGGATCATCGGCGTGCCGGACTTCCCCACCCTGACCGTTGCGGACTCCTGCATCGTGCGGGCCGCCGGGGCCGAGGGTGCCGAGACCACCTACCGAACAACGCAGACGGCGCGCGCCGACGGGTCGACGCCGGACCCTGCCCCGGGCGTGCTCGAGAGCGGCGGCTACCACGCCGCGCCGGCGCGGGCCGACGGGCAAGCCATCACCGTCACCCAAGCGTTCAACGGCGACGTCCAGGTCACCGCCCGCATCACCGGTGCCGTCAGCACCGCGGCCACGGCTCCGACCGTCCTCGCCGTCGAACTGCGCTGCGGCTCGGGCTTCCTCCAGAGCGCCCGGCTGACCGACGGGCAGGCGCAGCTCTTCACCGGCATCCCGGTTGGCACCGTCTGCCGAGTGGCCGACCTCCAGGGAGGGGGTGCGCGCTACGCCGACAACAGCGGCGACCCGAACGACGGGATCGTCACCGTGGTCGCCACCCCGGCCTCCTGCTGGGACCTCCGGGTGACCGGTCCGGAGTGCCGGGTGAGCATCGTCGTGACACTGTCCGCGGCGCCGGGCCCGGCGGACGCTGACGCCCCGACCACGACGTCACCGACCACGACGACGTCGCCGTCGACCACGGCGGTGCCGGCCACAACCGCCG